>JAUXCH010000118.1 GCA_030618975.1 Planctomycetia bacterium | reverse complement strand
TGACGTCCCTCGTCGGCACGCCCTGGTTGCCCCGCCTGGAAGGCGCGATCGTGCTGCTCGAGGACCTCGACGAGGCACCCTACCGGCTCGACCGATACCTCACGCAGCTGCGGCAGTCGGGCGCGCTCGGCGGCGTGCGCGGCTTCGTCCTGGGACAGTGGACGCGCTGCGGCGACTCGGTGGACGACGCGCTGGAGACCTTGCTCGAGCGGCTGGGCGACCTCGACGTGCCCATCCTCGGCCACGTCGCCGTGGGCCACGAGCGCACCTCGTGGCCCGTGCCGCTCGGCGCCCGGGCCCGGATCGAGGGCGATGCGGGCGGTGCGGCGCGCCTTCTGCTGGAGCGGCCGGCCGCGTCCTGAGCGCCCTCGCGGCGGTGGCGTGGGCCTGCGGATCGCCGGTCGCCCCGGCCGCGCGTTGGGTCGTGGTCTTCTGGTTTGGGGTTTGCTGGCCCGGCGGCGCGTGCAAGAGGTGCTACGTTCGGGGCGGCCCAAGGCTCGGCCACGGGGTGAAACCATGCAGCGCATCGCACTCGCCTTGCTCGTTTCCGTGTTCGTCTTCGGGGGCGCGACGTCGACCTCGAGCGCCGGCGACGAGTCACCCGCCGACGCGCGGATCGCCGCGCTCGAAAAGCGCATTCAAGCGCTGCAGCAGCAGATCACGACCCTGCAGCAGCAACTGGCGACACTCCGTGCGCATCCGGCCCCGCATCCGGCCCCGCATCCGGCCCCGCAGACGACGAAGCCGCTCACGTGGACGAGGCTCGTCGACGTAGAGCACCTGACGTCGAGGCTCGCGGTCGCGGCGAAGGAGAAGAAGCCGGCGGTGGTGTTCGTCCAGGCGACCTGGTGCTCGTACTGCAAGGCCTACAAGCGGCTGATCGAGCGCGATGCGGCGGTGCGTCTGGGCTTCGAAGGACTTGTCCGGCTCGAGATCGACGTGGAGCGGGAGGCGCGCGAGGATTTCCGCAAGGCCATCGGCCTGGGAGCGGGCCACCCCAAGATCGTGTTCTTCGACGCGACCGGCGAGCCCCGGCCCGAGGCCGCCATCGAGGGGTGGCACAGCGACGAGAGCGCCCAGATGCTGAAGAAGAGCCTCGAGAAGATTGCGCGGTAGTCGAGACGCCTGTCCGGCCCGATCACCTGTCCGGACGGCACCTGTCCGGACGGCACCTGTCCGGCGCCTGTCCGGCACCTGTCGGGTCCCGGGTCAGTAGACGGGGGCGATCTTCCGGATCTTGCCGTCCGCGCCGATGCGCAGGATCCGGAACGCGGTCGTGCCCGCGAAGGCCGTCCCGTCCGCCGCCGTCGTGAACGCCTTGAAGGTCTCGTTGAAGCCCTGCAGCTCGTCGAGCTGAAACGTCACGGACGTGAGCTCGGGCACCTGGGTGCGTGAGCCCCCTCGATATCCGCCCGTCCAGAACGTCTTGCCGTCCCGTGAGGCGTGGTACGCGTCGTTGTTCCCGTTCGCAAGCGCGAAGACGGTGACCTCGCCCTGTGCGTCGATCTTCGCGCAGGCCTCCTGGTGGGCGAGCACGTACGCGTCGTCGCCTTGCCAGGTCAGGAGGCTGTCCTGATCCTGGCTCGAGTACCAGAGGCGCTTCTCGAACTTCTGCTCGCCGGACGCGACGTCGAAGACGTGGAACAGGGCGCCGAAGCCGTCGTGACGTTGCTGGAAGTCGGCGAGTGCCGTCCCCTTCTCCTTCCGGAGCTTCTCCGGGATCTTCCTGCCGGTGATCTTCTCCTCGTCCTCGTTCTTCTCCCGCTTGTGGAGGAGTGCGAGCCGCTTGCCGTCCTCGCTCACCCCGTAGGCGTGGACGCGCTGCCGCGGGTCGTAGATCACCGCGGCCTTCTCCTTCGCGTCGGTGAAGTCGAAGATGCGGATCGCGGGCTTCGTGTAGTCCGGGATCACCATGGCGACCGCGCCGAGTGCAGGGACCGGCTGGATGCCTCGGGCGTCCTTCCTCGTCGCGAACGGCTCGAGGGTGTCGGCCTTCAACCACTGGACGGCCTGCGTACTCTCCACCACGAGGACCTTGCCGTCCGGAGAGAAGAGCATGCGCATGATCTGGCGGCCCAGCCACGCACGACGCTTCACCTCGAGGGTCGTGGGGTCCAGCTCGTAGAGCACGCGGTTGCTGCCTCCCGCAATGAGCCGGGACCCGTCGGCCGTCACGGCGACGGCGAGGCCGACCGTCAGGCCGCCCCCCCGTACCGGCGCCGGCACGCAGAGCAGCGCCGCGAGCAACGCCGGCAGACCCAGGAGCGCGATTCGTCCCCGCATCTTCATGATCACCCTCCCTTGGAGGCGCAGTGTAGTGACCGGGACGCCGCGCCGCGAGAGCGAGGGCGGTCGGTAGGGAGATTCGCGGCCGGAGTGGCGGTCTGCGGCCGGAGTGGCGGTCTGCGGCCGGAGTGGCGGTCTGCGGACGGAGAGGGGGGGCGGAGGCGCCGCTCTCTGGGAGCCATGCTGCAGTAGAGCGTCAAGATCGAGTGTCGAGATGGGGACGAGAAGTCCGGAGGAGATGGGGACGGGGGAGATCGGCCGGTCGACCCCGGACATGTGCCCTCCTCGGGTGGTGCGAGCTACCCTGAGGACATGAGCGCCTGGCGTACCCTCCTCGTGCTGCCCGCCCTGTTCGGGCTCATGGCGTGCGGCGGCACGTCGGGGGCCGAAGAGCCTGCGGACGAGGCGTGGCGCAGCGCCCTCTATCCCGCGGAGTGGACACCCGAAGCGACCGACGAGGCGGGGCGCTTCCTGCCCGACGTCTCCTACGCCGGCTACCGCGGCGGCGGGTCCGCCTTCCTCGCGGTCGCGGAGGCACCCGTCGTCGACGTGGTCGACGACTTCGGCGCCGATCCGACCGGACGCACCGACGCGACGGCCGCGTTCCAGGCCGCGCTCGACCACGCGTCGCCTTCGTCCGTCGTCGTCCACGTGCCCCCCGGGCTCTTCCGCGTGGACGGACTCCTCGCGGTCTCTCGCTCCGGCGTCGTGCTGCGCGGCGAGGGGCCGTTCGCCAGCCGGATCCTCTTCACCCGCCACGAATCGATGACCGGGAAGAGCCACCTGACCTTCCGCGGGCAACCGACCGTGGGAGGCGACCACGCGCTGGCCGTGGACGGTGAGGCCGGTGCGGACGCTGTGTTCGTGGGGGACGCGACGGGACTCGCGGTCGGCGACGACGTGCTCGTCGGGTGGACGATCACGGAGGCCTTCGTCGCCGAGCACGGGATGAGCGACACGTGGCAGGCCTTCAACGAAACCTGGCAGGCCTTCTTCCGCCGCGAGGTCCGCACGGTCGACACGTCTTCGACGCCGCATCGGGTCCAGCTCGACGTGCCGCTCCGCTACGTCGCGAGGGTGCGGGACGGAGCGAGCCTGCGCGTTGAGACGGGCCCACTCGAGGAGGTGGGGGTCTTCGATCTCGGGCTTGCCAACGCCGTCGGTTGGGACGCGGCCTGGGCGAACGCTCGTGTCCACGTCCTGGGGCTGGTGAACGTGCAGGACGCCTGCGTACAAAACGTACGCACCTACGCGCCTGCGGCGGGCGACGGGGATCACCTGCAGAACGGCGGGATCCTCGTGTCGCGCTCCAAGCGGGTCACGCTTGCCGATTGCCGCATGGAGCGCGCGCAGAATCGCGGCGGCGGAGGCTGCGGCTACCTCTTCGAGATCCTGCAGTGCTCCGAGGTGCTCACGCGGGACTGCGTCGCGGTGGCAGGCCGGCACAACTTCATCCAGAACTGGGGCTTCGGGACCACCGGTTGCGTGTGGCTCAGGTGCCACACGGCCGAGGGCTTCGCGGTCTCGACACCGGCCCTTCCGTTCGTCGGCCAACTCGGCCTGTCCGAGTACCACCACTCGTTGGCCATGGCCAACGTGGTGGACGGGTGCCGGGTGGACGACGGGTGGGGGGCTGGGAACCGGCATCTCTGGAGCAGCGGCGCCGGGCACACGGCGACGGGTTGCGTGTTCTGGAACGTCGCCGGCGAGGGCGTCCTTCGTTCGCGGCAGTTCGGTTGGGGTTACGTGATCGGCACCGCGGCGGGTCTCGCCGTCGAGACCTCGACGGGTGGGTCCGCAGGCGAGGGAACGGAGCCCGCGGACTGGCGCGAGGGCATCGGTGACGGCGCGGCGCTCGAGCCGCGCTCGCTCTACGAGGACCAGTTCCGACGACGTACGGGGAACGATCCGGAGAGCGTCCGGCGACCGTAGGGGTGATCCGAGAACCCGACAGCAGGTCCCAGGCACAACTCGGCCCTGTGCGGCAAGGCGCCTCACCGGGACGGTGCGCCGAGGCTCACTCGGCGGGGCTGTACGACATGCTGGGGAACGTCCGCGAGTTCTGCTCCGACCGCTGCGCGCCGTACCCGAGTGCCAGGGAGACGGATCCTGCCGGGCCCGCGGCCGGGCACGAGCGCGTCACACGCGGTGGCTCGTACCTTCAGGTGCCGGATCTGGTTCGTCGTGCGGTCCGCGCGAGGGTCGACCCCGCGCTACGGCTGGGCAGTGGCATCGGCTTTCGACTCGTTTCGCCGCTCCCGGAGCCTGGGACGTAGGGCTCCGCGCGCGCGCACCGCGGACCGGTCGCGTCGGCGCGCGGGGAACGACCCGGAGAGCATTCGGCGACCGGGGTCGCCGCTCGACCGTGTACCGCTAGAATGTGCGCACCCCACGACACCTGGAGACCGCATGGGACGCCTCGGCCGCAGCATTCACCTGATGAAGGAGTCGTACCACGTCCTCATGCAGGACAAGGAGCTGCTGCTCCTGCCCGTGATCTCGGGTTTGCTGATCGTGGTCGTGACGGCCTCGTTCGTCGTTCCGATGTTCGTGCTGAGTGACGGCGCCGAGGGCGAGAGCGAGAGCGGCCTGACCTGGACGCTGCTCGCCCTGGCCTTCTACATCGTCACCTACACGATCGGCATCTTCTTCCAGGCGGCCGTGGTCGCCGGGGCGAACGAGCGTCTCTCGGGTGGGGACCCGACCCTCGGCTCCGCGCTGGGCGCGGCGGGTCGGCACTTCGGGTCGATCCTCGCCTGGGGCATCGTCGCGGGCACGGTGGGCATGATCCTCCGCTCCATCCAGGAGCGCAGCGAGCTCCTGGGGCGGATCGTCGCGGGGCTCATCGGCGCGGCGTGGTCGCTCGCCACGTTCTTCGTGGTCCCCGTCCTCGTGATCGAAGGCGTCTCGATGGGCTCCGCGTTCAAGCGCTCGTGGGCGCTCTTCAAGCAGACGTGGGGCGAGCAGATCGGCGCGCGACTCGGTCTCGGACTGGCCAGCCTGTTGCTCGTCCTGCCCCTGCTCGGAATCTGCGCGCTGCTCTGGTACGCCGGCCTCCAGATCGTCGCCGTCGTCGTCGGCGCCTTGGGCCTGGCGCTCGTCGCCGTGTTCTTCTCGGCGCTGCAGGCCGTGTTCGTGACCGTGCTCTACCGCTACGCCACCACCGGCGAGACGGCCGCGGGCTTCGACGCGGACGACGTAGCCGGTGCCTTCCGTCCGAAGCGCAAGTAGGGGATCCGATGCGACCGACGGAAGAACACCCCGTCCTGCTGAAGGGCCTCAAGAGCACGCAGATCATCGTGCTCGCGCTGCTGGCCGGCGTCCTGATCTTCTCGCTCGTCCTGCTCTTCGTGGTGCGGCCCGAGTTGGGCGAACGTGAACCCGTTGCCGAGGATGCCCTCCCGCTCACCTGGCTGCTGATCGGCTTCGGCGCGTTCGAGGTCGTCATGGTCTTCGTCCTGCGCGGCGTGTTCCTCGGAAACGCACGGCGGAACATCGTGGCGGGTTCGTGGACGGCGCCGGGTGGCCGGTTGCCGTACGGCGAGGCGGGCGACGCGGGTCGCCTCTTCCACGGCTGGCTGACGGTGACGATCATCACCGCCGCGGGGATGGAGGCCGCCGCGCTCATGGCCCTCGTCGCGTACCTCCTGGAAGGCAAGCCCGTTGCCCTCGTCGCCGCGGGGGTCTTCGGACTGTTGCTGGCACTCCAGATGCCGACGCGGGACCGCCTCGACGCCTGGCTGGAATCGGAACTGCTCCGGCGGAAGAGCTCGAAGGAGACGGGTCGGTAGGCGGTCATGCCGACAGCCCGACCGTCACACCGACAGCCCGGCCGTCACACCGACAGCCCGACCGTCACACCGACAGCCCGACCGTCAGCCCATCAGGACGACGACGAGTCGCCCCACGATCGTGACCAGGACGCTCGCCACGGCGTACGACGCCGCGTAGGCGACCGCTCCGGCGTGGCTGTCGGTGGCGCGGCGGAGTGCCGTCAGGCCCGACGACGACGTCATCCCGCCGCACACGCTGCCCCAGGCGTCGAGGGAGGGCATCCGCAGGAGCCGGCAGGCTACCCAGAGGGCCAGCACCACCGGCACGATGCTCACGAGGACCCCGGTGGCGAGCATGGGGACCAGACGGCCCTCCAGCCCTTCCAGGGAGGAGCCGCCCGCGCGGACGCCGGTCTCGGCGACGAAGAGCAGGATGCCGAGGTCGCGGACGAGCTGGCGGGCCGCGCGCGGGACGTGCGTGTGGAAGGGCCCGACCCGGCGGACCCGGCCGAGCACGATCCCGCTGAAGAGCAGCCCGCCCGCGAACCCGAACGAGAAGTCCACCCCGAAGAGGTCGAGCCCCAGGCTCCCGATCACGAGTCCGAGGAAGATGCCCCCGGCGTAGACGCCGATGTCCGTCTCGTGGCTCGGGCGTTCGAGCCGGCCGAGGAGCGCCGCCACTTCCCGCACGTCGCTGCGCCGGCCGACCACCTCCAGCACGTCGCCCCGCTGGACGTGCGCGGTCGCAGCCGGCTCGATGTGCACGTCGCCGCGCTCGATGCCGACGACGAGGCAGTCGCAGCGGCGCGCGAGATCGAGTTCGGCCAGGGTCCGCTCCGCGGCGTCCGAGGCCAGCAGCACGATACGCCGCGGGGGCGGCATGCGGTTTCTCAGCTCGGCGTCGTCGATCTCGGGACCCACCAACTCCGCGAACGCCTGGAGGTCGGGGAGGCTCCCCCGGACGAGCAGGTGGTCGCCGGGCTCCAGCGCGGTGTCGGCGTTTACGGACAGGACGTTCGGACCGCGATGGAGTTGGGTGA
This sequence comes from Planctomycetia bacterium, assembly GCA_030618975.1. Classification (GTDB taxonomy): domain Bacteria; phylum Planctomycetota; class PLA2; order PLA2; family JAEUHO01; genus JAUXCH01. The sequence continues at coordinate 2,711 of JAUXCH010000118.1, read as the reverse complement.
TGTGACAGCCCGTGCGCCGGGGTAACCCCAGTGCGCCGAGGGACGTCCCGGTCACGGCCTCCCGCGCGACTTCGAAGGCGCGGAGGAGTTCGTGGTGTGTCCCCGTGTCCTCCCCCTCCACGTCGTCGGCGCGGTCGTCGGCCTCCTTCGCCAGGTTCGCTCCCCGCAGGCGGGGGACCGTCTGGAGCAGGAGGATGATGCCGAGCAGGCCGATGGGGTAGACCAGGGCGAAGCTGACCGCGAGCGGTGCGGACAACTCCGGCTGCGCGTACACGACCTCGAGCGCGGCCGCGTACGTCGCCGGGCTCGTCAGGGCCCCGGCCAGGACGCCGGCCGTGATCGGACCGCCGAGGTCGAACAGCCAGCCGCACGCCAGGCCCAGACCCAGGGCCACCACGTTCACGATCAACCCGACCAGCACGAACCTCAGCGCCCGGCCGCCGAAGAGCGCCGAGAAGAAGCGCGGTCCGGCCTCGAACCCCACCGAGTAGATGAACAGGGCGAAGCCCAGGGTGCCGATCGTCAGCCGCGGCGTGTCGCTGCCGTAGAGCGCGGAGAAGTCGAGGCCGAGCGCCCCGAGGGCGATCGCGACGGCCAGCGTGCCGCCCGCGGGGCCGAGCGCGATGCCGCGCCATCCGACGCGGCCGAGCGCGTAGCCGAGGGCGACCACCAGCATGACGCCGGCCAGGGGCATGTCGTTCAGTTGATCGACGAGCGCGCTCACGTGCGGGCGAGGGTACGGAACGGGCAGCCGATCACAAGTGCCCCGGTTCCACGTGTCCCGGTCCCGCGTGTCCCGGTCCCGGGGATCACGGGTTCTGGAGCCGTTCCCGGATCTGCCGCGCTCGGCGCTCTCCGATGCCCGGCAGGGCGGCGAGATCCTCGAAGGAGGCCTCCTGGAGCCCGGCCACCGACCCGAAACGCTCGAGGAGCATGCGCCGGCGCCTGGGCCCGACGCCGGGGACGGTGTCGAGCACGCCCCGTACGAGGGCGAGGGAGCGCCGCTTGCGCTGGTACCGACCGGCGAAGCGGTGGGCTTCGTCGCGCGCCTTCACGAGCAGGCGCAGCGCGGGATCGGAGGACTCGAGCGGAATGGCGTCGGCGCGGTTCGGGAGCACGAGGCGCTCGTGCGGCATTCCCTGCTCGGGGCGCGCCTTCGCCAGGCCGACGACAGGGATGTCGAGGCCGAGTTCCCGCAGGGCCTCGAGGACCGCGGCGACCTGGCCGCGCCCACCGTCGATGAGCAGGAGGTCGGGCCGTGCACCGAGCCGCTCCTCGGAGGCGAAACGCCGTTCGATCACCTCGCGCATGCCCGCGTAGTCGTCGCCGCCCTTCGCGGTGCGGATCCGGAAGTGGCGATAGGAGGAGGACTCCGGGACGCCGGCGAGCAGGACGCTCATCGCGGCGACAGGCTCCGGGCCGGCGAGGTGGGACAGGTCGTAGCCCTCGATGCGTTCCGGCGGCGCGTCGAGACCGACGCGCTCCGCGAGGCTCTGCAGGGCGGCCTGCGCCTCGCGGGCGCGCACGGAGTGCTCCTCCAGCGCCTCCGAGGCGTGCTGCGCGGCCATCTCCACCAGCCGCCGGCCCGGGCCCCGCTGGGGAACACGGACCTCTACGGACCCCTCTCGCATCTCGCCGAGGACGGCTTCCACGCCCTCGCGGTCGAACGGTTCCTCCTCGACGAGGATCTCGGCCGGCACGATGCGACCGCGCAGGTAGAACTGCGAGAGGAAGGCGGTGAGCACCTCGCGCCGCGCGATGCGCGTGCGCTGGGACCACGTTCGCGTCGCCACGATGTGGCCGTCGCGCACGTAGATCACACCGAGCATCGTGACTCCACCCGCCGACGCGACGGCGATCACGTCGCGATCCCGACCGTCCGGCACGACGGCCTGCTGGCGCTCCCGCGCCGACTCCAGCGCCTGGAGACGATCGCGGATCAGGGCTGCTTGTTCGTAGCGCAGCGAGGCCGAGGCCTCGGCCATGTCCTCCCGCAGACGGTCGAGCAGCCCGTCGTCCCTACCGCGCAGGAGCGCGAGGGCCTCCTCGACCAGTGCGCCGTAGGACGCCTCGTCGATGAGGTCGACGCACGGGGCTGCGCAGCGTCCGATCTGGTGGTAGAGGCACGGGCGCGTCCGTTCCGCGAGCTCCCGGTCGGAGCACGTGCGCAGGCGGTAGAGCGTGCGCAGGAAACGCAGGGTGCGCCGGAGCGACTTCGCGTTGGCGAACGGGCCCAGGTATTTCGCTCCGTCCTTCTTGACCTTCCGCACGAGGGTGAGTCGCGGGAACGGGTGCTTCCGGTCCACGCGGACGAGGAGATACGACTTGTCGTCCTTGAGCCGGAGGTTGTAGGGCGGACGCTCCTTCTTGATGAGCGTGTTCTCGAGGATCAGGGCCTCCTCGGGCGTACGGGTGGAGATCGCGTCGACGTCCACAGCCCGCCGCATGAGCAGGTGCACGAGCGGGCGGAGGTCGCGCCCCCGCAGGTACGTCGCCACGCGGGTGCGCAGCTTGGTGGCCTTGCCCACGTAGAGCACGCGGCCGGCCTCGTCCTTGAAGAGGTAGACCCCGGGCCCGGTCGGCAGACGACGGGCCCGGGTCTCGAGAGGCGTGCTCACCGGCGGATCGTAAGGCGGCGCCCGGCTCGGCGGGGAGCGCGGCACAGGTGGGGGGAGGTTGGACCGGACGTAGCTTGTCTGGGGAGGGTGGGC
>JAUXCH010000692.1 GCA_030618975.1 Planctomycetia bacterium | reverse complement strand
GCACGGGGCGGGCTGCGCTGGGCGCGAGGTGGGGGGACGGGGAGCGGGGACGGTGGGCGCCGGCGCGACACGCCGTGGGGTCCCGGGACCGGGACGTACGACGGGCGGGGGAAGATCGCGGCGCCTCGACTCGGGCGGCTCTTCGGCGACGGCGGAGGGGCCCGTCAGCGCGGCGAGCGCGAGCAGCGCGGCCGCCACGAGGAGACCGACCCGCCGACGCCGGCGGATCCCGGGGAATCCCAGACTCTGGCCGGGTCGCACGATGCGTCGTCCTCCATGCCCCACCCTGGGCGCGACCGCGGCCCCTGCCTCCAGGTCCTCACGCCGTGACCGGCGGGCGATTGTAGGGGCGCGGGGGGAGCGGGCGAAGGGGGCGTCCGAGCGGGGGGCCCCGGGGCGACGTACGGGGCTCGCCCGGGATCTGTTGGAGGGCCCCCGGAGGCCCGGTCACATGCGCTCCGGGGTCGGATTGTCGAACCGCATGTACTCCTGGAAGAAGTGGAGGTGGACGGAGCCCGTGGGGCCGTTTCGCTGCTTGGCCACGATGATCTCGGCGCTTCTCAGCTCGCTCTCGTCGCGCGTGTAGTAGTACGAGCGATACAGGAGACAGATCACGTCGGCGTCCTGCTCGATGGCGCCGGACTCGCGCAGGTCCGAGAGCTTGGGGCGCGCCTTGTCGCGCTTCTCGACCTCGCGGTTGAGCTGGCTCATGGCGATCACCGGCACTTCGAGCTCGCGGGCCAGGCCCTTCAGCGACCGGCTGATGTAGGAGATCTCCTGCTGTCGGCTCTCGACGCTCCTGACGCTCCCCGTCGCCTCCATGAGCTGGAGGTAGTCGACGAGCACGAGGTTCAGGCCGTGGCGCGACTTCAGGCGCCGGCACTTCGCGCGCAGCACGGTGGGCGTGAGCGACGGCGTGTCGTCGATGTAGATGGGCGCCTCGAACAGCGGCCCCGCGGCCTCCGCGAGGCGGCGCTGGTCCTCGCCGCTGAGGAACCGACCGCCCTTGCGCAACTTCTGGCCGTTGAACCGCGCCTGGGCGCAGAGCATGTTCCGAACGATGTTCTGCGCCGTCATCTCCAGGCTGAAGACGGCCACGGCGCTGCCGTCGTTGACCGCCGCATTCACGGCCACGTTGAGGGCGAAGGTGGTCTTCCCCATGGAGGGGCGGCCCGCGACGATGATCAGCTCGCCGGGCTTGAGCCCGGAGGTCATGTCGTCGAACTGGTAGAAACCCGTGCGAACCCCCGTCACGAGGCCGCCCTGGTTCTGCATCTCGTCGAACGCCTCGGGGAGCAGGGTGGCGACGGACCTGGCCTTGCCGAGGTCCCGCTTGTTGCCGAGCTCGAAGATCAGGCCCTCCGCACGTTCCTGGAGCTCGTCGCCGCGCCCCTCCTCCGCATAGGCGGACTGCAGGATCTCGTTCGTCGCGCCGATCAGGGCGCGGGCGATGGCCTTCTCCCGGACGATGGAGGCGTAGTGCTCGCCGTGGGCGGGGGAGACCACGCACTCGGCCAGCTCGGCGATCCCGTCGCGTCCCCCGGTCTCGTCGAGGACGCCGAGGCGCTCGCATTCCCGGTACACGAGGATCGCGTCCACCGGCTCGCCACGGTCGTAGAGCGAGAGCATCACCTCGTAGAGCTTGCGGTGGGCACCGCGGTAGAAGTCCTCGGCCTTGAGCAAGGGGGCCACCGCCCCCAACACCTCGCCGTCCAGGAGGATCGAGCCCAGGACGGCCATCTCGGCCTCGAGATCGTGCGGCGGGACCCGCTCGATCGAAATCCCGGGCACGGTCGATGCGGAACCAGGCGTTCGGTCGATCATGGCGGTCCCCAGGGGTGGGACCCCAGGGTCCCCTTCCCCACCGACTTTCCACGGGTCTTGCCGGACTTTCCACTCACTATGAACGCAACTCGTTGCGCAGCAACGACTTACGCATGGGCAACTCCCTTATGCCGGAGTTCCCGACCTGCGTCAAGAACGGTCCGGGCCGCGGATCGGGCCCCCATGTAGATCGCACGGGACGCGGTGGTGGTCACGCGCACCCCGAAAACGAAGACGGCGGCCGCCCCTCGCAAGGAACGGCCGCCGTCGAGGGCGCCTGGGGATCGGCGCGACCGGACTACTCGAGCGACGTCGGCTCCGGCTCGCCCTCGAGGGCTCCCTGCTTCGCCTCCTCGGCGGCACGCTCGGCGGCCTCGGCCGCGGCTGCGGCGGCTTCGCGGGCGTCCAGCACGACCCAGAGCTTCACGTTGACGACGTGGTCCCGGGTCAGGTTGATGGGGATCTCGTACTCGCCGAGCTCGCGGATGGGCTCGAACCGGACCTGCCGCAGGTCGAACGGGAATCCCTCGCGCTTGAGCGCCTCGACGGCGTGGCGCGGCGCGACCGAGCCGTAGAGGTGACCGTCCTCGCCGGCGCGCGCCTCGATCGTCACGGTCAGCCCCGAGAGCACCTCCGCGAGCTCGGCGCGCGCGCGGTCCTCCTCGGCCTGGCGGATCGCCTCGGTCTTCTTGTCCTTCTGCACGCGGCGGAGGGCGTCGGCGTTGACGACGGCCGCGTACCCGCGCGGGATGAGGAAGTTCCGTGCGTACCCGTTCTTCACGCGGACGACCTCGCCCACGCTCCCCAGACCATCGATGCTGCGTCGCAGCAGGATCTCGAGCGCCATCATTGTCTCCCAGCCTACCGGCTCCCCGGCTCTCGGCTTCTCGCCTACCGGCTATTCGACTACCGGCCCACGTAGGGCAGGAGCGCGAGGAAGCGGGCACGCTTCACCGCCAGCCGAACCTTGCGCTGGAAGTGAGCCTTCGTACCCGTCCGCTTGCGCCCGTAGAGCTTGCCCTGTGCGCTCACCATCTTCTGCAACGTGGGCACGTCCTTGTAGTCCACGTCGGTGACCCGCGCGCGCGTGAAGCGGCACTTGTTGCCGCGCTCGCCGGTCCTCTTGAGGAGCTTCTTCAGCGCCTTGCTGCTGCTACCCGTCGTACGTCGCGCCTTTGCCATCGGTCTGCTTCCTGCTCCTGCTACCCGGCCGCGCCGGTGTCACCGGCGTTTCCGGACTCCGCGCTCGTCGCCCCCACCTTCGGCTCGTCGGCCACCTTCGGCTCGTCGGCCACCTTCGGCTCGTCGGCCGCCTTCGGCTTGTCGTCGGCCGCCTTCGGCTCGTCGGCCGCCTTCGGCTTGTCGTCGGCCGCCTTCGGCTTGTCGTCGGCCGCCTTC
>JAUXCH010000394.1 GCA_030618975.1 Planctomycetia bacterium | reverse complement strand
GCCGGGTGCTGCCCGACGACCAGGGCCCGGCCTCCCCGGCCGGCGGTGGGCCCGATCGCGTCGGCGCCGAGCCCGGCGCGCTCGAGCCGCCGGACCGCTTCCCGGAGACGCAACCCGGTCACCTTGGGCACCCGCACCTTCCGCGCCTGCCCGGGCGCGCTCGGCGGCGGGGCGCCGAAGCCCGACCAGCGCCAGGTGACGCGGACCTGGGCGCCGACCCGGGCCCGGTCGCCGGGCGCCGGCTTCTGGGCGGTCACGATCCGAACGCCCTCCCCGGCACCCCTCCCGATCAGGCGCACGGTCAACCCGGCGTCGACGATCCTTCGCTCGGCCTCGTGGACGCGCAGCCCGACGACGCGGGGAACCCTCACGGTGGCCGGTTGCGCCGTGGCCTGGGCCTGGAGGAGGAGGCCCAGCGCGAGGGTGGAAAGCAGGACCGGGAGCGTGCGTCGCATGGGGAGGCCTCCGTCGGGAGACGGGTCCGCCGCAACCCGGGTGCCGACGACGCCGACCCCGGGAACCGGCCTCCCGCGGCGCGCCTCGGCGACACCTGTCCTCCTCCGGGGACGCCTCGGTCGCCCGGAGCCCGTCGGGTGCCGTTCCGTCCGGGGCCGCGAGGGAGTCCGACCGGTCCCTAGACTCGGTCCGTGGTGCGCGCCCTCGACCCCTCCTCCCGCCTGCTGTTCCCCGACGCCGGAACCACGGGCCGTCTCGTGGGGGTCGCGCTCGACGTTCCGGTGGACACGCTCTTCACCTACCGCGTGCCGCCGTCGATGGAGGAGCGGGCCCGGCCCGGGCACCGCGTGATCGTACCGTTCCGCCGCCGGCGGCGCACGGGGATCATCGTGGAGATCCAGGAGACGCCGGCCGTGGCGCGGGTGCTGGACGTTCACGACGTACCCGACGCCGAGCCGGTGCTGGGCGCGGATCTCCTCGAGCTCGGCCGCTTCGTCGGGCGCTACTACGGCGCGTCGCTGGGCGAGGCGCTCGCGGCGATGGTGCCGCGCGGGATCCGCAAGCGCGGCGCCGGGCGCCTGCGCCTCAGGGTGCGGCTCGCGCCGGGCGTCGAAGTGCCCGAGAGCGACGTTCCTTCGACGCCCCCCACAGCGCCCCAGGCGCGGGTGCTGCGCGTGCTCGCCGAGCACCAGGAGCGCGGTCTGCTCCTCGCCGACCTCTGCCGGATGGCGAGCGTGTCCACGAGCCCGGTCCGCACGCTCGCCCGGCACGGGCGCCTCACCCTCGAGCGCGAGCGCGAGGACGCCCTCGCGGCCGCCGCGGCCGAGCCGGCTGAGCGCCAGGCACCGCACGACCTCGCGCCCGAACAGGCCGTGGCCGTTCGGCGTCTGACGGAGGCCGTCGAGGGGGGGACCTTCTCGCCGTTCCTCCTCCTGGGGGTCACGGGCTCGGGCAAGACCGAGGTCTACCTCCAGGCGATCCGGACCTGCGTCGAGGGCGGGCGCCAGGCCATCGTGCTGGTCCCGGAGATCGCGCTCACGCCGCAGACCGTGCGCCGCTTCCGCGCGCGCTTCGACCGCGTGGCGGTGCTCCACTCGGGCATGACGGAGGCGGCCCGCGCGCGGGCCTGGCAGTCGATCCGCGACGCGAAGATGGACGTGGTGATCGGCCCGCGCAGCGCGGTCTTCGCGCCGGTCCCCCGGCTCGGGCTCCTCGTGGTGGACGAGGAGCACGAGGGGACGTTCAAGCAGCAGAGCGTCCCCCGGTACCACGCGCGCGACGTCGGCATGGTTCGCGCGCAGGCCGCGGGCGCCACGGTCGTCCTGGGCACCGCGACCCCGGCGCTCGAGACCTGGCGTCACGCGAGCGAAGGGCGCTACGGGCTGCTGCGCCTGCCCGAGCGCGTCGGCGGGCGTCCGATGCCGACCGTGCAGGTCGTCGACATGCGCCGCGGCGAGGAGCGGGTCGGGCGAGGTCGCCACATCGCCCGCACGCTCTCCGTCCGCATCCGCGAGGCCCTCCGTGACGGCGGGCAGGTCATCCTCCTCCAGAACCGGCGGGGCTTCGCGACCAGCGTCGCGTGCCCGCGGTGCGGCTGGATCCTCGAGTGTCCCGACTGCGACCTGTCGCTGACCTACCACCGAAGCCACACGATCGCCCTCTGCCACCTGTGCGGACACGAGACGACCTGCCCGCCCGTCTGCCCCGACTGCGCGCTGCCCGCGCTCAAGATGCGCGGCGTCGGCACGCAGACCGTCGAGGGGGAGCTCGCGGAGACGTTTCCGGAAGCGCGCGTCGCCCGCATGGACTCCGACACCATGGCGACGCGCGAAGCCTACGAGGAGGTGCTCGGGCGCTTCGGCCGCCACGAGATCGACATCCTCGTGGGTACCCAGATGATCGCCAAGGGTCTCCACTTCCCGCGCGTGACCCTCGTCGGCATCGTGTCCGCCGACACCGCGCTGGTGCTTCCGGACTTCCGCAGCGCCGAGCGGACGTTCTCGCTCGTCGCCCAGGTCGCCGGCCGTGCCGGCCGAGGCGACGCCCCGGGGCGCGTCGTGGTCCAGACCACCCTGCCCGACCACCCGGCGATCCGATGGGCGGCCGAGCACGACTACGAGTCGTTCGCGAACGCCGAGACCCTGGACCGCAAGACCCACGGCTATCCCCCGTGGCGACGGCTGCTCCGCGTGGTCGTGCGAGGCAAGGACGAAAGGGCGGTCGAGGCGCGCATCGACGAGACGGCTCGGCGGCTGAAGGACGCCGCCGTGAGCGGCGTCGCCCTGCTCGGCCCCGCGGTACCGACCGTGGCGCGCATCCAGGGGCGCTTCCGCCGACATCTGCTCGCGAAGTGCCCGACCTCGCGCGAGGTGTCGGCGCTGCTCCACGTGCTGCGCACCGCCCGGCGCCCCGCGCGCGACGTCGAGGAGATCTGGGACGTCGATCCGTACCAGGTGCTCTGAGCACGGTTCGGGGTCAGGTCGGATTCGGGGTCAGGTAAAAAACCGCGGGTTTCATACGCGCTCTCGCGCGCGCCGCCTTGCGCGACGTCCGAGACGGTGCCGGCTGCACGGTCTACAGTTGGTGGTAGGTTCGGGACATCGCAGCGGGGAGAAGTCGGGATGCACGAAATCGGCCGTCGGAGCGCGTGGTTGCTGGTGCTGGCGTGCGCGATCGTCCTCTCGCCGCCCGGTGTATACGCCGAGGAGGCGCCGACGTCGGTGGTCGACTGGCTGCGGGCGCGGGGCGAGGACGTGAGCTTCGAGGCCCGACAGGAGCGTTTCCGGACGTTCTTCCCCGGCGAGGCCTACGGGGGCACGGCCGACCAGAACGTGCGGTTGCTCGACGCGCTCCAGGGCCGTCCGACCGCGACCGCCCCCACCGGCCCCTCCGGGTTGAGGACGGCGTCCACGCGGGAGGTCACGGGTCACGGCTGGCGCGCGATCCTCGACCGGTCCGCGCAGGTCCTGAACCTCGACGTCCCCGAGGAGGTGGTCTGGGAGCGGGAGGCGGGGCGGCGCGAGGAGCCGGTGCTCCCGGCGCTTCCGTTCTCCGCCCAGGGCGGCCTCTTCGTCAGCGCCGCCGTCCTCGGCGTCAAGGCGAAGATCTTCGACGACGGGCTGTACGCCGCCGTCGAGGTCGCCACGCAGCGCGGCTACGGCGACTTCCCCGGCCGGGCCCACCTGCTCGACCGGGTTCGGAAGGCGCTGCTCGAGAACGAGGCGGACGACCGGGGAGCCGCCGTGGTGTGCGCCGCCCGGGACTACGGGACCGGCCGCCACGGCGACCCGCTCCCGGAGCCCCTCCGGGCCCGGGTCGCGCGGGAGAAGAGGGCGTTCGAGGGCAACGCCCTGCGCTCGAAGCCCATCGGCTTCTACACGTGGTCCGAGGATCTCGCGCGCATCTTCCGCCAGGACCGCATGCTCCAGACGCCCCTCGCGACGAAGGCGGACGTGGAGACCGTCGCGCGGGCGCTCCGCGCCGACCCGTCGAAGGAGGCGTCCTACCGGAGGATGCTGAGGCTCGCGTCGCGCCTCACGAACCCGCTCGTGAGGCCGCACGTGCTGGCGCCCCCCACGGCGCGTGGGCCGTCGCGGGAGAATCCGTACCACCTCCTCCCGCCGTCCCGCTCCCACGAGGTCGATCTGGCACAGCGACTCTGGGGCCGCGTGTCCGTGCCGGAGGGCGCCGTCCTCTTCGACGAGCTGATCCCCCGGGTCCGCGACGGTTCCCTCTCGCTGGCGCCGCGGGAGGACTCGGGTTGGTACGACCACGTGACCTGGGCGCTCGAGCCCCTGCTCCGTCCCGACGCGCAGCCGGAGGCCGCGCGGCTCTCCTTCACGAAGGGCTACCGCGCCCACCTGGAGGAGCTGTTCAAGGGTCTGCTCGCCCTCACGCGCGAGACGCACGTCAAGCAGCTCGAGATCGGCATGTGCGGTGCGTGCATGCCGCGTCCGACCATCCACGTCGCGCCGGGTCTCACGCTGGAGCCGCTCGCCACGCACTACCGGCGGCGCGCCGACGCCTACCGCTTCGTGCGCGACGTGCTCGAGGAGGCCTTCGGCCGGGGCGGACTCCGGTCCCTCCGGCGCCTGACGATCGACGGTCCGGTGGATATCGACCTGGACAGCGAGCTCGACCTCATGACGCGCATCTTCGACGGCGCGGCGGAGACGGCGCTCGACGAGATCGGCTCGCCCGACGCCGACCGGACCGCGAAGGGTGAGGTCGCCCGCGCCGTGTTCCGCACGTGGCGCGTCCTCGCCACCAGCGACCCGGACCTCGCGCAGGACGTCCGCATGCTGGTCCCCGTCTTCTACGACGTGGAGCGGGAGCAGACGAAGGTGTGGGTCTTCCTCGGCTGGCAGGAGCGGCCGCTCACGATCTCGTACGAGAAGCCGCCGCGCCTCGCGTCACTGGCGCGGGTGGACCGCGGCGTCGCGCCCAGGCCCGAGGTGGAGTTCGGCCTGCAGAACGTGCGAATCGCCTACCCGGTGGTCGCGGAGGTGTACGTCACCGAGTTGCTGGACCGACGGGCGATGCGCGCCCACTGCGACCGGTACCGGACCCGGTCCGCGATCCTGGGCGCCTTGCGATGAGCCGGCCTATCGAGACGGGGGCGGCGGAGGAGGCGGCGGCGGCGGGCTGCGCGGCGTCGTGCCGGCGGGCGGCGGCCAGGTCGGCGAAGACGGCGCGGGGGCGCGACGCACGGTCGGCGGTGCGTACGGCGGTGCGGCCGGCGCGGGAGCCCGACGCACGGACGGCGGTGCGAGCGGCGAGGGCGGGGCCCCGGCCGGCGGCGCGTACGTCGGCGGCACGTCGGACGGCGGTGGGAACGCGGAGGCCTTCGACGCGGGCGTGGGCGTGCTCCAGGCCGCGCCGGGGGGAAGTCGGATCGTAGCCATGTCGTTCTG
>JAUXCH010000144.1 GCA_030618975.1 Planctomycetia bacterium | reverse complement strand
TTCCCATTCTGGCATCACAAGGGCCTGATCGTGTGGAACGAGATCGAGGGTCTCGTGCGCAGCGAGCTCCTACGCCGGGGTTACCAGGAGATCAAGACCCCCGAGATCCTGACCTCCGAGTTGTGGCATCGGTCCGGCCACTACGACCACTACCGCGACAACATGTACTTCGTGGAGAAGGAGGACCGCACCTTCGCCGTGAAGCCCATGAACTGCCCCGGGGCGTGCCTCGTCTACAGCACCTCGATGCGGTCGTACAAGGAGCTTCCGCTCCGCGTGGCCGAGTTCGGCATGGTCCACCGCTACGAGCTGAGCGGCGTGCTCCACGGCTTGTTCCGGGTCCGCGGTTTCGTGCAGGACGACGCCCACGTCTACTGCACCCCCGACCAGATCGAGGACGAGGTCATCGACTGCGTCGACATGCTCGAGGTGGTCTACCGGGTCCTCGGCTTCGACGAGATCGACGTGAAGCTCTCGACCCGTCCGGAGGACCGGATGGGGGAGGACGCGATCTGGGACAAGGCGGAGGCCGCCCTGGCCGGCGCCCTCGATCGCCACGGGAGCGAGTACGTGATCGCCCCCGGCGAGGGGAACTTCTACGGCCCGAAGATCGACTTCGACCTGACGGACTGCCTCGGCCGCAAGTGGCAGTGCGGCACCATCCAGCTCGACTTCCAGATGCCCGAGCGCTTCGACCTCGAGTACGTCGGGGCCGACGGCGAGCGGCACCGCCCCGTGATGATCCACCGGGCGATCGTGGGGTCGCTCGAGCGGATGATCGGAATCCTGGTCGAGCACTACGAGGGGAAGATGCCCCTCTGGCTCGCCCCCGTGCAGGCGATCGTCCTGCCCATCACCGACGAGGCCCTGCCCTTCGCCGAGTCCGTGCGGGACCGGGTGGCCGCGGGCGGCGTCCGGGTGGAGCTGGACGGCCGGAACGAGAAGATCGGGGCCAAGATCCGGGACGCCACCCTCCAGCGCGTGCCCTACATGCTGGTGGTCGGTAAACGGGAAGCGGCGAGCGGCAAGGTTGCCGTTCGCGCCCGTTCCGGCGAAGATCTCGGGTCCATGGACCTCGACGACTTCCTGGAGATGGCGACCGGAATGATCCGTGCGCGCTCTTGACAGGCGCGGCCTGCTGGCTGCCTCGGTACCGGCTCGGATTCCGGCTCGGATTCCGGCCCGGATGCCGGCTCGGCCGGCCCCCGTGCGTCCGGCCGACGCCGCCGTCCGGACGAGACGTCCCGTGACGCGGACACCCCGTCCGGACCGTTTCCCGTCCGGTCCGTCGGGACCGATCGGATCGAGGTCCATCCACCGCGAGGTGCCCGCGTCGGGCGCCCTCGCCAACCCTTGTTGGAGGTAAGCGCAATTCGCCGCCGATACGACCGAACCATGCCGGCCCAGAAGGGCCCGCGCGTCAACGAGCGCATCACGATCCGCCAGGTGACCCTGATCGATGGCGAGGGCACCCGCATCGGAGTCGTAGACACGTCCCAGGCGCTGATGATGGCCCGTGAGGCGGGTCTCGACCTCGTCGAGGTCGCGCCGAACGTGAGGCCGCCCGTAGCCCGGATCATGGACTACGGCAAGTACAAGTACGAGCAGAGCAAGAAAGCCCACGAGTCGAGGCAGAAGCAGCACCGCTCGAAGCTCAAGACCGTCAGGCTCCGGCCCAAGACGGACCCGCACATGCTCCAGATCCGTGTCAACAAGGCCCGGCAGTTCCTGGAGCGGGGCGACAAGGTCCAGCTCATGATCCTGTTCCGGGGTCGGGAAATGGCCCACCAGGAGATGGGCATGAATCACTGCAAGGAGGTGGCCCGGCGCCTCGAGGACATCGCCCGCATCGAGCAGCGCCCCCGGATGGAGGGGCGCCGCATGACGATGCTCATGTCCCGGAAGTAGGGCCCCGCTCCCGCAGCCGGGCTCGATCGACCCTCCCGGGAGGGTCGATCTTCCGGCCCGGCGGCGAGCCGGACCCGGGCCGCCCGGCCGAATCCGCCTCACGCGCGGCTTGACGGCGGCCCCGGGACGACTAACCTCGCCGCTTCCCCCTTGCTCGAGCGGACGTTCCATGCCCAAGCTCAAGACCCGAAGTTCCATTACCAAGCGCTTCAAGATCACGAAGCGGGGAAAGGTCCTCCCCTACGGCTGTGCGAACACCAGCCACATCATGAGCAAGAAGAACGCGAAGCGGCGCCGCCGCCTTCGCAAGCCGGTCGTGGTCGCCAGCGGCCAGGCCAAGATGATTCGCCGGCAGATGGGGAAGTAGCGGCCGCGGCCGCCCGACCACAGAGAACCCGACGGCCAGCTGAAGACCGACAAACTCACGACCCGGACACGAGAGACGACACGCCATGGCTCGCGCGACGAATACCCCGGTGAGGCTCGCCCGGAAGCGGCGTCTGATGAAGGCCGCAAAGGGCTTCTGGGGCGCTCGCCACCGCCAGTACAAGATCATGCGCGAGAGCGTGCACCGCGCCTGGGTGTACGCCTACATCGGTCGCCGCCTCAAGAAGCGTGACTTTCGCCGCCTCTGGATCCTCCGCGTCAACGCCGCCTCCCGCGCTCGTGGGATGATGTACAGCCGATTCATCCACGGGCTGAAGAAGGCGGGTGTGGAACTCAACCGCAAGGTGCTCTCCGAGATCGCGATCCACGATCCCAAGGCCTTCGACCACCTGGTCGAGGTCGCGAAGAGCGCCTAGCGAGCACGCGTCCGCCGCGCGGGGCAGGGCCGTTCACCCGGACGATGCCGTTTCCCCCGCCCTTCGGCCCGTAGACTCATCCGCTCGCGGGATCCGCTGGGGTTCCTCGACCTGCCGGGTCTCGAGGTCGGCGCCCGGACGTCCAGGTCGAACTGGGAGAGGCCGACCGCCGAAGGCTCCCACACCATGCTCGACACCATCCGGGACCTGGAGCAGGAGGCCCTCGCCGCCCTCGACGGCGCCGCGGACGCGGACGCCGTCCACGCGGTGGTCTCCGGCCTGCTGGGCAAGAAGGGGCGCCTCCAGGGCGTGCTCCGCCAGATCGGGACGCTGCCCAAGGACGAGCGCGCCGAGGTCGGCCGCCTGGCCAACGTCGCCAAGCGGGCCGTCGAAGAGGCTGCCCGGAAGCGGCTGGATGCCTTCCAGGCGGCGCGCGAGGCCGACCTCGGTGAGACCGAGTGGGTGGATGCGACGCTTCCCGGCGCCTGCCGGGGCGGCGGCTCCTTCCACCCGATCAGCCAGATGTGCCGGGAGGTGGAGGACATCTTCCTTGGTATGGGCTTCGACCTCGCCGACGGCCCCTGGGTCGAGGACGAGTGGCACAACTTCGACGCCCTCAACATCCCCGCCGACCACCCGGCCCGCGACCTCCAGGACACCTTCTGGATGGAGGACTCGAACGTCCTGAGAACACACACGAGCCCCGTCCAGCTCCGCGTGATGAAGGCGGGCCGGCTCCCCATCCGCGTGGTCTGCATCGGCCGCGTGTTCCGTAACGAGGCGACCGACGCCACGCACGAGCACACGTTCCACCAGGTGGAAGGGCTGCTGGTCGACCGCGAGGTGAGCGTCGCGCACATGCTCTACGTGATGCGCTCGCTCCTGCAGGAGCTCTTCGGGAAGGACATCGAGGTGCGGCTCCGTCCCGCCTACTTCCCCTTCGTCGAGCCCGGCTTCGAGATGGACATGCGCTGGCGCGGCGCGTGGCTGGAGCTCGTCGGTTGCGGCCTCGTGCACCCGAACGTCCTCCGTGCCGGCGGCATCGAACCGGACGTCTACTCCGGCTTCGCGTTCGGCTTCGGCATCGACCGCCTGGTGATGCTCCGGTACGGGCTGGACGACATCCGCCACTTCATGGGCGGCGACCTGCGCTTCCTGCGCCAGTTCACGAGGGGGGTGGAGCTGTGAACCTCTCCTACCGCTGGTTGGACGAACTCGTCGGTCTCGGGGGCAGGTCCCCCGAGGAGATCCAGCACGTCCTGACCTTTCACACCGCGGCCGTGGAGGCGGTGCGCGAGGTCGGAGTCGGCCTCGAGGGCGTCGTCACGGGACGCGTGACCCGGGTGCGTCCGCACCCGGGTGCCGACCGGCTGCGGCTCTGCACCGTCGACACCGGTGGCGGGGGCGAGCCGCAGGAGGTCGTCTGCGGAGCGCCGAACGTGGCCGAGGGCCAGGTGATCTGCTTCGCGCGCGAGGGGTTGAGGCTCCCGAACGGAATGAAGTTGAAGAAGGCGGTGATCCGCGGCGTCGAGAGCGCCGGCATGATCTGCGCCGAGGACGAGCTCGGGATCGGCGAGAGCCACAGCGGGGTCATCGTGCTCGGCGAGGACACGCCGATCGGCGTCGAGGTCGCCGGCGTACTCGGTGCTCACGACCACGTGTTCGAGGTCGAGGGCAGCGACATCACGCACCGACCGGATCTGTGGGGGCACGTCGGCTTCGCCCGCGAGCTCGGCGCGCTGCTCGACTGCGAGTTCACCCCGCCGGCCACGCCGCTTGCGGACGCGGCCCTGGAGGCCGCCGAGGGCGAGCCCTACCCCATCGAGATCGAGGACGAGGAGGGCTGCCGCCGGTACGTGGGCATCGTGATCGAGAACATCACGAACCGCCCGTCTCCACCGGCGCTCCGCTACCGCCTCGAGGCGCTCGGCATGCGCTCGATCGACCTGCTGGTCGATCTCACGAACCTCGTGATGCTCGAGCAGGGACAGCCCCTCCACGCCTTCGATCTGCGGTTCCTCGAGAGCGGCCGGATCGTGGTGCGCAGGGCGCGTCCCGGCGAGACGATGAAGACGCTCGACGGCGAGGAACGGAAGCTGGTGCCGGACGACGTCCTGATCTGCGACGGCGAGCGTCCCGTGGCCCTCGCCGGGGTCATGGGCGGCGAGGACAGCGAGGTCCGGCCCGACACCACGGCCGTCCTGCTCGAGGCGGCGAACTTCGACGCCGCCAGGATCCGCAGGACCGCGGCGCGCCTGGGGCTGAGGACCGAGGCCAGTACGCGCTTCGAGAAGTCGCAGGACCCCGAGGCGGCGGAGAAGGGCGCGCGTCGCTTCACCCAGCTGCTGCTCGAGCACGTGCCCGAGGCCCGCGTGACGCACGGGATCGGCGACGCCTACCCGCGGCCCTACCCGCCCCTCGATCTCGAGCTGCCGTTCGACCTGACGACGCGCCGGCTCGGCCTGAAGGTCACCGAGGGCGAGATCCGCCGCAGTCTCGACGCGCTGGGCTTCGGTGTCGCCGAGACGAACGGAGGGCTCCGCGTGCGCGTGCCTTCCTGGCGCGCGACGAAGGACGTCGAGTGCGTCGAGGACCTCGTCGAGGAGATCGGGCGCATCCGTGGCTACGAGAGCGTGCCCGACACCCCCCCGGTCGGCGCGCTCACCCCCACGCGACCGCCGCCGCTCAGACGTCTCGAACGGCGGCTGGGCGCCGTGCTGAGCCTCGACCTGGGCTACGCCGAGACGAAGAACTACGCCTTCTACGGCCCGCAGGACGTCGTACGGTTGGGCATCGACGACGTGACGCACCTCGCCATCACGCATCCGATCACCGACGAGCAGGATCGCATGGTCCAGACGGCGGCGGCGAACCTGCTGCGCGACGCGGCGAAGAACGTGGTGCGCGAACGGACGGGTCGCCTGTGGGAGTCCACGCGGCTCGTCGCGCCCCGCGAGGGCGAGAGCGGGCTGCCGACCGAGGTGGGGGTGCTCGCCGCCGTCGCCTGGGACACGGCCGCCACGGACGACTCCGCCGGCGCGCTGTTCCTCGGTCTCGTGGAAGACGTCCGGACCGTCCTCGCCGCGGCGCCGATCGACGGCGTCACCGTGCGCGACGGCGCCTCCACGGCACTCAACGCGCGCCTGCCCGCGCCGGCGTGGCTGCACCCCGGCCGCCAGGCGGTCTTCGAGAAGGACGGCCGGATCCTGGCCGTGGTGGGGGAGGCGGCGCCCTCCGTGGCCCGCGCCTACGAGATCCCCGGGCGCGCCGCGCTCGCGGAGATCGACCTCGAGGCCGTCCTCGAAGGCCTGGGCGACGTCGGCGCCGCCTACGTGCCGATCCACCGATTCCCGGTGGTGCCCTTCGACGTTGCCGTCGTCGTGCCGCGCAGGACCCCGGCGACCGTGGTCCAGGCCGCGATCGCCGGCGCAAACCCGCGCGGCATCCGGAACGTGGCGCTGTTCGACGTCTACGTGGGCCGGGGGATCCCCGACGGGCATCGGAGCCTGGCCTTCGGTTGCGAGCTGCTCGATCCGGGTGGCACGCTGAACACGAGAAAGGCCGACAAGATCCGCAAGCGGATCCGTTCCGTCCTCGAGAAACAGGGCTGGACCGTGCGCGCCGGGGACTGACGTCCTCGCGCGGCCGTGACCCGGGCGTGAAGACGGGTGTTAGAATGCCCGTGCGCCAACCGAGAGGGCGCAGGCCTACAATCCCTGAGCCGATAGAACGGAAGATGGATTCCCCTTTGCTGCCGAACTAGAGCCCGCTTCCGCCCCTCTCCGGAGGGTCGCGGCTTGCAGGCTTGAATGCGGCGCAGGCGAGCCCACGTGAGAACAGGGCTCAGCAGGATCCTTGCCCGTCGCCCCTCGGTTGGAGCTCTTATGGCACCGGCTCCTTGGGCCACGGCACCCGCGAGCGCCTTCCGCCGCGGCGTCCCCCCCGGGTCGTACGCTCCCCGCGACCGTGCAGTCGGCCAGGTGCCTCCGTGCCCCGGAGCCGGTTGCCAGTCGTGCAAGCGATCGTAGAGTAATCCTGATTCCTCCCCAGCGGGTGGTGGGTCTGCCACCGCGGAGGCGAGGAGCGGGGAGGGTGGCGATGCGTCCGACGTGGCTGGTCCTGGGTCTCATCGTGGTGATCGGAGCCGTTGCGTACGTGAAGCTCAAGGACCAGGCCGACGAGCACGAGAGGTCGACCACGACCTCGGGCGCCCGTGCGCCGGGCTCCTCGGCGTCCCTGCCTTCGCTCGAGCGCACGCGGGGCGAGCCCGGCGTCCTGTTCGAGGAAGTGCAGGCGGCCCAGGGGGCCTCGGCCGACGAGGCACGCGCGGCGGAGATCCTCGAGGAGGTCGCGGCGGCTCACGAGGCCCGGGACCGGGCCCGCTACGACCGCGCCATCGAGGCGCTCGAGACGGAGGCGTGGGACGCGCCCTCGGCCCGTGGGTTCGCCGTGAAGCTCGGCTGGGGCGTCCTGGAGGGCGCAGGACGCCACCAGGGGCTCGAGCGCGTCCAACGGCTCGACCAGGCCCGCCGCCTGCTGTCCCGCGGCGTGTATCTCGAGAGCGCGTTCGCGGAGAACGGCCGGCCCACGAAGGCGCGCGCCGAGCTCGTGGCCGCGATCCAGAAGGCCAACATCGAGGTGATGGGCTACGCGCGGCGCATGGAGGGGGGGCTACCCGGCGTCACGCGCCCCTTCGAGGTGCCCCCGGGCTGGGTGCCCGTCCAGATCATCAGCCGCAGGAAGCTGGCGTACGGCCACAACACCCTCCTCTACTGGAACCACGCCGGGAACCTCGATCCCCGTCGCCTCCGCGCCGGCGAGGTCCTGCTGCTGCCCGAGGAGGAGCTCAGCGTGCACATCCTCCTGGACCGGCACCTGCTCGGGCTGTTCCTCGGGGACTGGTTCGTGAAGGAGTTCCGCGTCGGAGTCGGGCGCGCCGACAAGCCCACGCCGACGGGCGACTTCCAGGTGGGCCCGAAGCAGGAGAACCCCGACTGGTGGGGACCGAACGGGCTCGTGCGGGCCCTGGACCCGAAGAACGAGCTGGGCAGTGCCTGGATCCCCTTCAGCGGGCCCACGCTGCCCATCGCGGCCGGCTTCGGCATCCACGGGACCAACCGGCCGGCTACGGTCGGGACCGCTTGCAGCAACGGCTGCGTGCGGCTCGTGAACGAGGAGGCGAGCGAGATCTTCTGGTGGGTGCGGACCGGCAGCGCGGGCGGGCAGGCCACGAAGGTTCACGTCCGGCGGCGCTGATCCAGGTCTCCCGGATCCGGTCGGGGAGCCGGGTCGGCCGGGATCCTGGCCAGCCGGGAGCCTTCCCTGGCGGGCGGCAGGTCCGCCGGTGGGTTCAGGTCCGCCGGTGGGTCCAGGCCTGATAGGGGCGGTGGAGCGGTCCGGGGAGGCCGATGTCCACCTCGACGACCCGCCCGGCGTGCAGGGCGCCCGAGGGATGGGTCACGAGACCCTCCTTGGGCATGGGCATGGTGGCCGTCACGTCCGCGCGTACGGCGACCGGACGGACGTGACCGGTATCCGCGTCGAGTCCGGAGGGGATGTCCACAGCGAGGCGCAGGGCGCTCGCCTCGTTGACGGCCTCGATCCAGGCGGGGAACGGGCCGTCGAGGTCCCGGGCGAGGCCCACGCCGAAGAGAGCGTCGACGAGCAGGTCGGCCTCGGCCACGGCGCGGGCCACGAGCTCCTCGTCCGCCCAGGCGTCCTCCGCCTCGACCTCGAGGCCCGACCAACGGACCTCGCACGCGGCATCGTCCTTGGGGGGGGCGAGTCGGCTGCACCGCAGCACCCGCGGCGAACACCCCCAGGAGGCCAGGAACCTGGCCGCCCCGTACCCGTCGCCGCCGTTGTTCCCCGGGCCGCAGAGGACGACGATGCGGTCGCCCGGCTCGATCAGGGCGGTCGCGAGGGCCGCGACCCCCAGGGAGGCGTGCTCCATGAGCACCAGGGAGGGGACTCCGTAGCGCTCCTCGGCGTCGGCGTCGAGCCTTCGGGAGACGTCGCCGGAGACCGGCCGGTGGGGGGGGTAGGAGGGCGGCCAGCAGGCCGGAAGGTCACGGACTCGGCGTCGCATTCCTGCTTCCCGTTTGCGGGTTGATCCACCCCGCGAACGTGCTACTCTACCGGGCCCTGCATCGGTTCCACCCCGCAAAGGCGACGGACCTGACGGCAGGGAGCGGGAGTCCCTCCCGCCACCTGTTCTTTGAAGAGCTACGGGCGGTTTGCGTGCGGTTTTCGGGTCGATCCGAAGCGAGCCGCATCGCACCCCCCCACCCTCCGGACGTGTCACCCCCGCGGTGGCAGCGGTGGGATCCGTCGTTCTTCTTGGGCGCACGGATTTTTTACCGGTGGTGGTCGGAAAAAGATGGGTCCGTCCCTCGGGACGGGTAACCTCTCGCCCTTCATCGCGAGACGCACTGCGCTCGCGCGATGCTCCTTGACATACCGAGACGATCTCGAGACGTGGGGAGGCGAAAGCCTTCTCACAGCAAGGAATCCTTACCCGTGTTCCTCAGGGAGCGCGGGAGT
>JAUXCH010000366.1 GCA_030618975.1 Planctomycetia bacterium | reverse complement strand
CCTCCGAGGCCCTATCCAAGCGGTCAACGCTACCCCACGGTGCCCGATCAAGTCAATCCGGGTCCAGCGGCCGCCGAGAGCCCAACCGTTCCTGAATCCAGCCCCCCTCGCGCCGGGCCCTGGGCGGTGATTCGGGGCGGGCAGGATCCAGGGGAGGATCGGAGCGGTCCTTGCAGGGTGGACGGGGGGGCATTCCCGGAGTCCCCGCCGGGGGCACGGAGGAGGACGGCGAACCGCGCCGCTCGCCCTCAGTTCATCCGAACAGCGCCAAGACCTCTTCCTCGTCGCCTTGGAACGGATCCACCACCCGTACGCCGTCGATGACCTCCCCGTGCGTCAGGTCCTCCGTGAGCAGCACGGAGCAACCGCTCTCGACGGCGGACTGGACGATCAGCGCGTCCCAGATCGATATCTGCCCGGAACCCGCGCGCTGGATCGCGGCAAGCACGGTCTTCGCGTCGATGCCGCGAACGTCGAGGGCGGTGAGACGGCGCGTCGACTCGGCAGCAGCGACGGGGGGCATCCGAGGGTTCATCTTGCGCGTGACGGTGGCGTAGTACTCCTGCAGCACCTGCGTGCTGATCACGCAGCGGCCACGCTTGCCGGCGGCTCGGAGCGTAGCGGCTGCGCGCCCCTGCTTCTCGGGGAAGCGATCGTCCACCGCGTAGACGAAGACGTTGGTGTCAACGAAGAGCGTCGCGGTCATGGAGATCATCCCGGGTCCAGGTCTTCTCGCCGATGCGCGCGCCGCTCTCCTGCACGATCCGGAGGAAGTCCTCCATGGCGCGCACCCGCTCCTCGCGCACACCGGAGTAGGCCTCCAGGTACTCGCGCAGGAGCGCGTTCACGGAGGTGCCCTGCTCCAGCGCCCGGATCCGGGCGCGCCGCAGGACGGCGTCGTCGATGGCGAGGGTCAGGTTGGCCATGGGAGAATCCGTGCTACACGGGTCCAGCGTAGCACGGATCGATCGGTGCGTCTGGTGGCGGGGTCTGCGGCGGGTCGTCACAGTCGTAGACCGCGCGGGAGGCCCCACCGGTCACACCCGCGCCCCCTCAGGGCAGGAGATCCAGGAGGTTCCCGCCGTCGTAGGCCAGCCCCACGCCCTCGCCCAGGCGCTCCCGAAGCCCCGCGTCGTCGACCTGGACGTGGCCGACGTGCGTGAAGGCCACCTTCTCGACGTCGAGTTCCGCGCCCAGCGCGAGGACCGCGTCCGTGCCCGGATGACCGTGGCCCTCGCCGCCCAGGAACGTCCCGTCCCCGACGAACAGGTCGATCTCCTCGAGACGCTCCCGGCTGTCGTCGGGCAGTTCCCCCATGTCGGTCGCGTACGCGACGCGGCGCATCCCGTCGGGCGTGTGCAGGTGCATCAGCAGGGCGGCCGTCGGGAAGCGCGCGCGGTGACCGGTCTCGAATCCCTCGATCCGGATCCCCTCCAACGAGATCTCGGTCCCCGGCTTCCAGACCTCGAACACGATCCTCGGGTCCCGCTCGTCGACGAGATACGGGAAGATCTCACCGATCCGCTTCCGGTGGTAGGCCGCCGCGTGCACGCGGAGCACGTGTTTGCGGTCCGCCCGCAGGCGCTCGAGGTCGCCCAGCCCCAGTACGTGGTCGGCGTGGGAGTGCGTCACGAGCACGCGATCGACGCGTGGCTCCAGCCCCTCCCGTTCGAACTGGTGGAAGACGTCCGGGCCGGGGTCGACGAGGACGACCTCGTCGGCCGACTCGATCAGCAGACTGCTACGGGTGCGCCGGAGCCGTCCGTCGGCCCGCGCCTCGGAGCACTGCGGGCAGTGGCAGCCGGGCTGGGGCGTGGGCCAGGCCGCCGAGGTCCCGAGGAAGGTGATCTTCATGACGGAGTCCATTGTCCCGCCGGGTGCCCCATTGACCAGCAAGCCGATCGGCAATAGGTAAAGACCAGGTAAGAACGGGAAAGGGCGGGGGCCCACCTGTGTGACCACCGAGCCCTCTCGCGCGGTCTATGGGTGGGTCGCCGCTGTCGGGGGCCCACGGAGGCGCGTGGTGGACCCTCGATACGACGAGGCCATCCGCCGCGCCCGTTCTGGGGACCCGCGGGCGTTTCGGTGGCTGGCAGACCATCTGGGGCCGGAATTGATCCGGTACCTGACCTACTTCCTGCACGGCGACGTGCACGCCGCCCACGACGTGGCCCAGGACGTGCTCGTGCAGGCCTGGCACGCCCTGGATCACGTGGAGGGCCCCGGCCACCTCAGGCGCTGGTGCTACCGCGTCGCCCGTTGCCGGGCGATCACGTGGCTGAGGAAGCGTTGCCCCCCAGGGCACACGATGGAGTCGCTCGACGTCGTCCGCGAGGACGACACGCGCCGGGACCTCCCCACCACGGAGTTCCCCGTGCCCACCCAGCCCGAGGACGGCCTCGAGGGCTCCCTCCGCCGCGCCCTCCGCCTCCTGCCCGCCACGTACGCCGCGCCGGTGAACCTGCACTACGTGCAGGGCTGCACCACGCGTGAGACGGCCAGGTTGCTGGGCCTCAACCGCACCACGGTCAAGATGCGCCTCCACCGCGCCCGCGCGATCCTGCGCCGCGAAATCCAGAACGACCCGGCCTTCCAGGGCGACCCGAGCCTCCCGAGCGACCCGGCCCTCCCGAGCGACCCGGCAGTCAAGACCCGGAGAACGTCCCGATGACGCGCCTGCCCCGCCCGCCCCGCCCCTCGACGTCCTTGACGCGCCTCCTCGACCGCCTCCGGGAGGACCAGCAGCGGATCCCGATCGACCCCGACTTCGGCCTGCGCGTCGAGGCCCGGATCCGCGCGGGCCCGGTCCTGCCCCACCCCGAACGCCGCCGCTCGATTCCAGGCTGGGCTGCCATCGCCGCGGCCGTGCTGCTCACCCTGGGCGCCGGCCTCTCGACACGCAGCGCCCCGGCCCCTCTCGACTGCGGCAGCCAGCTGCCGATCGCCCCACCGCCCCTGCTCGTGGAGGAGCCCACGCCCCCCCCGCCCGAGTTCGACGAGGGAGAGGACGAGGACGACCGATGAGGCCCTGCCTGCTCGTACTGCTCCTCGCCGCCTTGCTCCTCCTCGCGATCACGCGCAGCGAGGGCGGACCGCTCGAGGCCCGCCGCCTCCAGGAGCAGGCCCGCGCGCTGCGTCACGCGCCCTGGCGCGTGCAGGCGACCGCGTGGCGCGCCGTCCTCGACGAGGCCGCCCCCACCGACCGCGTGCACCGGCGCGTGCTGCAGGACTACGCCCGCGACCTCCGCGCCGCCGGCCTGCCCCACGGTGCGGTCGCCCTCCAAGCGCGCGCCGCCGCCCTCGGCCCCGCGCGCGACCGCGGCCGGCTCGGCTCGCAACTCGGCCTCGTCCGGAGTCTCCGCGGGGAAGGCGATCTCGACGCGGCGGCCCCGCGGCTCGCCGAGGTCGCCGACCTCGCCCGGAACATCGCCCCCGCGATGGCCGACCGCGCCCGCGAGTGGCAGCTCGACGACGCCGTGGACCGCGGCGACCTGGAGCGGGTCGAGTCCTTGGCGTCCCAGCTCGCCAAGGAACGGGCGGGCCTCGCCCTGCGCCTCGAGGCCGTCGGCGCCCTGGGGCTCCTCCGGCTCGGCGCAGGCGACCCGCGCGGCGCGAGGCGCTCGCTCACGGAGGCCCGGCGCCTCTATCGCATCTCCCAGCGGAAGGACGAGAAGGTCGCGCTCCGCTGCGCGAAACTCTGGCTGGACCTCGATCTCCGCCGCCGATTGCCGGCGGAAGCGATCGTCGGAAAGCGCTAGGCCGAGCTCACCTTGTCGGCCGACGGCGCGCCGGCCCGGCTCCCACCGTTGCCGCGCCCGATGCCCCGGTACTCGAAGCCCGCCGCGGCGGCCTTTAGGGGATCCAGGATGTTGCGCCCGTCGAAGAACACGGGACGCCGCATCAGCCCCTTCAACCGCTCCAGGTCGGGCGTGCGGTACTCGTTCCACTCGGTCAGGAGCAGGACGGCGTCCGCCCCCGTGGCCGCCTCGTACGGATCGGCGGCGTACTCGATCTCGACCTCGCATGCCACGGCGAAGTTCTTCCGGCCTTCGGGATCGGTCCCGACGACCTCGGCCCCCGCCCGGACCAGCGCACGCGCCACGACCAGCGCCGGCGCCTCGCGCACGTCGTCGGTCTGCGGCTTGAATGCCAGCCCCCAGATCGCGAACCGCTTCCCCGAGAGGTCCTCGCCGAAGAGGCTCTTCACCTTCTCGAAGACGACGAGCTTCTGCAGGTCGTTCACGTGCTCCGCGGCCTCGACGATCTCCATCGGAAGGCCGTGCTGCCGCCCCGTGTGCAGGAACGCCTGCGTGTCCTTCGGGAAGCACGAGCCGCCGTACCCGCAGCCTGCGTACAGGAACGCCGTCCCGATGCGCGAGTCCGTCCCGACGCCCCTGCGCACCTCTTCCACGTCCACGCCGAGCCTGTCGCACAGATTTGCGACCTCGTTCATGAACGAGATCCGCGTCGCCAGCATCGCGTTCGAGGCGTACTTCGTGATCTCCGCCGCCTCGTTCGACATGCGGAGGATCGGCTTCCCCGAGCGCACGAACGGCTGGTAGACCTCTTCCATGACCTTCCACGCCTCGTCGCTGTCGCAACCGATCACGACGCGGTCGGGTCGGAGGAAGTCGTCCATCGCGTCTCCCTCCTTCAGGAACTCCGGGTTGTTCACCACGTGGACGGGGTACTTCGTGACCTCGGCGATGATCCCCTTGACCCACGCCGCCGTGCCCACCGGCACCGTGCTCTTGAGCACGAGCACCAGCGGCCCGTCCGCAGCCGCGACCACGTCCTTCACGGCCGACCGGAGGTAGGACAGGTCCGGCGCCCCGTCCGGCCCCTCGGGCGTCCCGACGGCCACGAACACCACCTCGGCTCCGCGGACCGCCTCGCTGTGGTCGGTCGTGAACGTGATCCGGTGCTCCCGCTGGGAGCGCTGGAGCAAGCTCGACAGCCCCGGCTCGTAGATGGGGATCTCGCCCCGATGAAGGGCCCGGACCTTCTCGGGGTCCGAGTCCACGCAGGTGACGAGGTTCCCCGCATCCGCCAGGCACACCCCGGCCACGAGGCCCACGTATCCGGTTCCGATGACGCCGATCCGCATCGCGATCTCTCCTTCGGACGCCCCGTCCGGCGCCCGGCTTGGCCCCGGATCCTACCTGCTGGCACGCCGAGGTCCCGCATTGACGCGCCCGGACGCCGCCCTACACTCCGGGGCTGCCAAAGCGACCGGGGGTGTAGCTCAGTCGGTTTAGAGCGCCGGCCTGTCAAGCCGGAGGTCGCGGGTTCGAGTCCCGTCACTCCCGCCATACTCTTTTGGACTCCCGGCTAGTTTCCGAGGGGGTGGGTCCCGAAGGGGTCAGCCGTATTTGAGGAAGGCGACACCGCGAGGGCGTCGCCAGAGCGCGACCGCCAAGGTCCGCCCTGCGCTCCAGACCAGGAGTCGCACCTCATGCGTCACCAGCCACTACTCACGGACTACATCAACTACGTCGGGCTCACCCGCACCAAGAGCACCCAGCAGGTCCACCAGGACAAGCTCCGCCCCCTCCTGAAGTTCTGGGAGCACTTGGCTCCGCAGGACTTCACCCGGGCCGAGTTCGAGCGCTACCTCGCCTACGGCAAGAACGAGCGCGCCTGGAAGCCCCGGACCATGCAGATCCTGATCGACGTCAGCCGGGCCTTCATCCGATAAGTCGGAT
>JAUXCH010000758.1 GCA_030618975.1 Planctomycetia bacterium | reverse complement strand
GCCCGGGCATGCTCTCGTGGGTCGTCCTCGTAGGCTTCTTCCTGCTGCTGCCCGCCCTCGACCTGGAGGTCCTGGCTGCGATCCTGAAAGGCGCGTTCCCGGTCTTCGTGATCGCTCTCGTCGTGATCTTCCAGCCCGAGCTCCGACACGGCATCGCGCGCCTGGGTCAGTCCCGTCTCTTCCGCGGACTGTTCGGCAGGAACGGCCGGCGCGCGCAGGAGATCCGCGCGGTCGACGAGGTTGTGCGCGCGGTGACGACGTTCGCCGAGCGACGCATCGGCGCGCTGATCGCCATCGAGCGCAACATCGACCTGACGACGTACATCGACACCGGTGTTCCGCTGGACGCGCAAATCCGGGCCGAGACGCTCGACACGATCTTCAGCACGAAGACCGTCCTCCACGACGGGGCGGTGATCGTTCGTCGGGGTCGCATCGCGGCCGCGGGGTGCCTGCTGCCCCTCACGGAACGTCCGCACCTGGCGCGGCGTTACGGCACGCGCCACCGCGCGGCCATCGGTCTGTCCGAGCAGTCCGATGCCACGGTCATCGTGGTCTCCGAGGAAAGCGGGCAGATCCACCTGGCGGAGCGTGGTGACCTCCAGCCCTACAAGGACCCGGAGTGGCTCACGGCGTACTTGGACGTGGTCTTCGCCGAGACCCAGGGTATCGCACCGACCGACATCGATCTCTCACCTGAGGAGGGCGCATCGTGAGCTCCGCCGGTCTAGGCCACCTCCCGCACCGCGCCCCCCCGCCGCCGCAGAGGCGTGGCACCGGCCGGTGGATCGCCAGCGAGTGGGGGCTCGCCGTGCTGGCCCTCATCCTCGCGGTCCTCGTCTGGGCCATCGTGTGGGGCAACATCTCGGTCGAGGACCGGTTCGAGGGGGTCAAGGTCCGTCCCCTCACCTCCGCCCGGTACGTCGCCTACCCGGAGAAGGACACGATCGCGCTCCTCGTGAAGGGCCCCCGCCGGGACCTCGAGGAGGCGCAGGCCCGGCTGGGCTCCCCCGCCACGATCGACCTCCCCATCGCCGACCTCGAACCGGACGAGGAGTCCACCACGCTCTGGCTCGCCGGGGTGGACCAGCTCGCGGTGCCCTTCCCCACCCGGCTCCTGACAGGTCTCGACCCCGTGGAGATCCCGATCGAGGTCTGCCGACTGAAGGAGACCATCGTCCGGTTTGCCAAGCCCGTGGTCGACCACGTCCCGCTGGGCGTCGACTACGAGATCGTGCTGGAGCCGGACAGCGACCGGATCCTGGCGCCGGCCAACAAGGTCGATCCCGAGATCCAGCCCAACCACCTCGACGTAG
The DNA here is from genome assembly GCA_030618975.1 of Planctomycetia bacterium. Classification (GTDB taxonomy): domain Bacteria; phylum Planctomycetota; class PLA2; order PLA2; family JAEUHO01; genus JAUXCH01. Next base: position 1,432 of record JAUXCH010000758.1, on the reverse strand, counting down.
GGGACCTGTTCGATGGACGCGAGGAGGGCCACCTGCCTCCCGACACGAAGCGCAAGCTCGCCTTCGACAACTGGCGCAACGACCCCAAGCAGCGCCGGTACCGGACCGAGGTCGAGCTGCCCGAGGTCACGGCCAAGGTGCACTTCTTCGCGACGGAGAAGCGCAAGGTCCGCAACCCCATCGTGTTCTGGGGACCGGACGGCCCGCTGGAGGGCTACGAGGTCAGTGTCTCGGGCGGCGAGGCGGAGATCGAGCAGGGCTACTACGAGGGGTGGTTCGAGGGAGCCAGCGAGGATCTCGACACCCTCGAGAAGACGGAGAGGACCTCCTGGTGGTACGTCGTCCGGATCCCGCGCGACAAGCTGCCCGCCGACGACTCCACGGAGGAGGACGCCAACATCGAGGTGGAGTACCTGCACACCGAGGCGCTGGACGGTCTCCGCGTGCGCTTCACGGGCAAGACGTTCACCGTCACGATCAAGAAGGGGCCCTGATCGGAGCGGCGGCCCGTTCGATCCTCGCGACCGCCCGCTCCACCTCGTCCCGGTCCCGCCCCTCGGCCATGATGCGCAGGAGCGGCTCCGTCCCGCTGTAGCGGACGACGACCCGGCCGCGCTCGCCGAGTCCGGCCTCGACCTCGCGGATCGCGCCGGCCAGGTCGCCCAGCTCCTCGATCGGGCGGCGCTCCGTCACACGCACGTTCACGAGCAATTGCGGGTAGCGCGGGGTCTCGCGGCGCAGCTGGGCAAGGGTCTTCCCGCTCCGCCGGGCGGCTTGGAGCACCCGCACGCCCGCAACCAGTGCGTCGCCGATCAAGGCGCCGTCCCGCTCGATCACCACGTGGCCCGAAGGCTCGCCGCCGAGCGCCGCGCCCGTCTCACGCATGCGGACCGCGACGTTGCGGTCGCCGACCGCCGTCCGCTCGAGCCGCACCCCGCAGGCCCCCAGGCTCTCCTCCAGGCCGAGGTTGGCCATGACGGTGCTCACGACCACGTCCCCCGGGAGGCGGCCTCGGGCCTTCCAGTCCCGGGCGAGGACGGCCAACGCATCGTGCCCGTCGAGGATCTCGCCCTCCTCGTCGGCCAGGAGCAACCGGTCGGCGTCGCCGTCGAACGCCAGGCCGGATCCGCCTCGCGCGCGCAGGGCTTCGAGGAACGCAGCCGGGTGCTCGGTCCCGCAGCGATCGTTGATGGGGCGCGAACCCGCCTCGTGGAGCAGGCAGGTGTCGGCGCCGAGAGCCTTCAGCACGGCGGGCGCCGTGGTCGTCGCCGCACCGGCCGAGAGGTCGACGACCAACCGGAGCCCCTCGAGGCCGCCTTCCTCCCGGAGCCACGCGGACGTGGCGTCGACGTAGCGGCGCGCGCCGTCCACGCTCTCCAGCGTGACGAAAACCTATGGAAAAACACATTTGAAAACTTGAAAAAAGATGTTC
>JAUXCH010000440.1 GCA_030618975.1 Planctomycetia bacterium | reverse complement strand
GTCAAGAGCCGAATGGGCGTGCCCACTCCATCCGGGAAGCACGAGGTTGACGCCGTCCTGCAGCTGGAGGCGCCGAGTTCGATGCTTCGTTGCGGGAACTCGTGGAGGAGCTGCTGGACGCGATTGAGTAGTTGTCCCCCCCGGTGCGAGCCCTGCCCGGCGGTGCTCCCGGGCTGGACACACCGAGCACCGTGATGGACAGGTCACTCGACGTGGGCGCGGCGCCTCTGGATCGCCCTGTTCGTCCTCGCGGCCCTGGCGGTCATCCCGCTGAGCTTCTGGCTGGCGAGCCGCGCGCACTGAAGCGAGCGAAACGGCACGCGCGCGGACCTGCAACCGCTCTCGTTTCCAGAGTGCCTGCGAGCGCACGGAGGACTCACTTCAGGGTGGTTGGCGCAGCCTCGACCTCGGGGTGGCGCATGTCGATGGTGCCCAGAGCGCTGCGCAGTTTGTCCGCGATGGAACCGTCCTCCGCCTGCATCAGCGCCAGTGTCAGCTCGCGCCGGGCCAGGGCCGGGTTCATGTTCCCTACGGCGTGCGCCAGGAGGTTCAGGTCGCCCAGGAACGCGGCGCGTGCTTCCCGCTCTGTCGGTACCGGAAGGGCCAACTGCTCGCGTAGCAGCTTCAGGGTGGGTTCGTACGCCGCCGCGTACGCCGCGTTGCCGAGCAGCAGCGCCACGCGGGAGAGGACGGCGACCGGCAGATCGCGCTCGAGCAGCGTCGCCGCACGGCGCCGCCCCTCCTCTCCAAGCCCGATCAGCGCGTGCACCTCGAGCACGTGCTGATGCCCGGGTGCGAGGTTCTCGAGTCTCCGCTCCAGCCCTTCGATCACGAACGGCAGTGCCGGCTCGTATCCCAGGTCGCCGAGCGCCTTCGCCACGTCGCCCCGTGAGAGATCGCCCGCGCGGTATGCGGCCAGCAGGGCCGGACCCGCGCCCTCGGCCTTGCCCTCCGCAAGGCGGATCACGACGCTGCCCGGCGGCTCGGGACGCCCTGCGACCCACGGAACGAGCAGCGCCAGCGCGCTCTGCGACTGCTCGAAGACCCACATGCGCGCCAACTCGTCTGCGGCTTCCTCCTGCACGCCCTCGCTTGCCGTTTGGAGCAGCGACCCCAGTGCGTCCAGCGCGAGCGTCTCCGTGCCGGCGACCGCCTCGGTTCGTTCCTGCAGGTCGTGCGGAGGGAGGCCGACGCCAAAGGCGCCGTGCATCCGCAGTCGGGCAAGCGCGCGTGCGAGCCGGAGCTTCGCCCGCTCGTCCGCGGCCTCGTGGAAGCTCGCGAGCAAGGCGGGACCGGCCTGCTTCCCCAGACGACGCACGAGCGCCCGCATGGCCGCGTCGCTGTGGTAGTGGTGAGCGGGGACGTGCGCGATGCACAAGGGCGCCACGCGAGCGTCTTCCTGGAGGCCGAGCACGTCGAACGCGGCCTGCACGAGCCGCCTGTCGGAGTCCGCTTCGAGGAGGCGGATGATGGGATCGACGAGCCGAGGGTCGCGACGGGCGCGCGCGACGTGCAGGTAGCTCACCATGCGCTCCCGCCACTTCCTGCGCTCCTTGACGTCGGTCGGGATCGGCTCTCCCAGGCCGTCCAGGAGCCGCTCGGCGGCGATCTCCTCGCCGGCATTGGCCAACGTCTCCGCCGCCACGACGTGCCGGCGGCCGCGGCTGGCGAAGGCGGGCTTGGCGGGATCGGGTCTCGGGATGCGCTTGGCCGCTTCGATGCCCGGCTCCCCGTACATCTCCAACGCCGACACCGCGAGGGGCCGGTCGTGCGGCGCCACGAGCACGATCAGCGGGATCGTTGCGGGGTCGCCGTGCGCGGCGAGCGCGAAGACCGCCACGCGTGACTTGCTCCAGCGACGTCCGGCCACGGCGTACTCGGCCAGGATCGGTCGTGCGTCCTTGCCCACGGACTTCGCGAGTCGCTCGCCACCACGGCTGGTATCGCCGAGCTTCGGCCCGCCTCGGGACCGGACGCGCGGCATGGCAGCCTGCACGGCGGCATCGATGCGTTTCGCCTCCCTCGGCTGCTCGATGCGGAAGCGAAGAGCGTCGTAGATCGTCCGGAGTCGCAGATCGCTCGTCTCTGCATGGCGCTTGGCGATGCCGGGCAGCGCCTTCTCGCCGAGACGCAGCACGTCGGCCCGACGCTCCTCGTAGGCGCCCCTCGGCGCCGAGGTCGTGGCATCCAACAGGAGATCGAGGCCCGCCGGATCGCCTTGACGTGCGAGGATGCGGGCGACGGCGAACCGGACGGCCTCGTGTTCGCTCGACAGCATGGCCGCGAGGCCAGCCGTACCCTCCTGCTCGAAGAACGCGAGCGCCTCCTCGGCGAGAGGCCAGACTTCGCGGAAGCGACCGCTGGAGTGTGAGGTGGTGTCCTCTGCCCGCTCGACGAATCGCCGTAGCAGGGTGGCGGCCTGGGGATCGCCAAGCAGCAGCGTCGCTTCCACGATCGAGTTCAGCCATCCGGGCGGCGGTTCGGACTCGATCAGCGACGAGAACAGATCGAGAACGCCCGGCGCTCGGCTCTCGGCGACCGCCAGCACCACCGGTCCGGCGCGCCGTCTGTGCAGCGGGCCCGACAGGAGCGCGCCCACGACCTCACGGGCGAGCCGCGGATCCTCGAGGCGGGCGAGGGTGGACAGGTTGGGCACGTCCGGAAACGCCCAGGCGATCTCGATCGCCAGCGGCGTAGGGATGTGGATGTCGGCGGGCCGCGGATTCCAGCGGTGGCTGCCGCGCCAGAAGACGTTCCTGCCCAGGTCCTCCAGGGTGGGCTCCTCCACCTCGGGCCCCACGAACGGGGGGGCTTCGTGCCGCGGTCTGTTCTCCCGCCGTCCCAGGATCGCGTAGAACGCGGCCGCCTCCTCTTCCTGCTCCACGTCGAAGAGCAGCCCCGTCGCAACCGCGCGCTCGTCGAGGGGTCGGCCGACCGCCGTCCGAGCGCGCAGAAACGGAACCAGCGCCCGCCCGAAACCCAACAGCACCGGCCGAAAATCCCTGTAGCCCCGGTGCGCGCTCCCGTGCGACTCGCTGCTCGGCGGCTGGGCGCGCGAGAGGAGACGATCGAACACGAGAGGGATGGCCTCCGTCGCGCCCAGATGCACGAGAGCCACAGCGCACGAGTGCGCCAGGTGGTCGGTGCGTGCCCGTCCGAGCCGTTCCAGCAGGGTCTTCGCTGCGCCCTGCCCACCGACGCGCCCCAAGCCGATCGCTGCGTAGGTCGTCCCTACACTGGCGTAGCGCTCCTCCGGGCTGACGCTCCCGAGGGCGTCCGGGCCCGTCTCGACCCTCTCGACGAGCGCGCGACGGGCGGCGGGGCCGAAGCGCTCCAGGGCTTCGTGGAGGCGGTCGACGTTCCCGTAGCCCGCCGTGTCGTACCCCTCGATGAGTGCCGGGATGGCCTCCTCCACCTGGAAGTGCGCGAGAGCGTCGACGCAGACCCACGCCGCCGTGGCCGGCACGGAACTGGAGTACGTGTGGATGCCCCATTCCCTGACGAGGTCGATGAGCAGCGCTGCGTCGTCCGAGCGGACCACGAACTCGTACACGGGGTCGTGGGCCCGGCCGTTCCACCGCTGGACGCGCCACGTGATTCCCGAGCCGTCCTCCGCGGGCTGTACGTGGCCGTAGCGCCAGCGCAGTGCCTCGAGCACTGCCTTCGCGCGCTCGGGACGCTCGAGGCGGAACACGAGCGCGCGGGCGAGCGCCTGGCGACGCCAGTCATCGCTCCCGGTCTGTTCGCGAAGGAAGGGCAGGATGCGTTCACCCTGGCTGAACAGCAGGTCGCGGCCGATGCGGTACTCCATGCCGCGGCTACGTGCCGTTCGCTCGAACACATGGGCGAGCGTGGGCTCGCCGGAGCGGGCGAGCGGGGAGAGACCCGCAAGCGCCATCGCCACGGCAAGCAGCCACCACAGGCTCGCGAAGCGGGGTGCGCGCATGTCGGTCGCTCCCGGATCCCGTCCGGAGTGTTGTAACGAGCCCGGCGGGCGGACGGCTCGCTCGAATTCGCGCTCGAGCGACGTTTTGCCGCGAACTTGCGGCGCACCCAGGGCGCGTTGTGTCACTGCCACGCCCGGAGCGCACGCTTCACGTGGCTCGGGGCCGTGCCTCCCGGGGCGCGCCTGGACGCGCGGGCCGCCTTCACCAAGAAAGCACGCCCCACGTCGGGCCCGAATCCCCCGACGGCGGCTTGCAGGGCGAAGCGACCCACGACCCTTGGATGGCGATTGGAGACGGGCGGCGCGGACGTTGTCCCTTGCGGGGTGCCTGGCACGGTACGAGGGGAGCACGGGACGAAATGACGAGATCCAGGTGGACGAATTGACGAGTTGCGGGGATCCGTGGCGGCACCGTGCACGTCCGGTCCTCAACGGAGTTCGTCGCTCCTCCCGTGCGGCGTGCCTCCGGCGCGGCGCAGTTCACGACGCGGGCACGGCGCCTCGCTCGCCCCCCCGGGGAGCGAGGCTCTTGTAGGGTACGCAGGGAAAAGCTGCCATCGAAACGACGGCACCGGGCACTCGGAGATGGAGGCCCATGAACCCCGCACCCCGCCCCGTGGACGTCGAAGCGCTCCTCGAGCAGCGCGAGGCCGTGCTGCGACTCGCCCTCCGTCTGGTCCGCGACCCGCACCGGGCGGAGGACGTCGCGCAGAGCGCCATGTTGACGGCACTCCAGCAGGGTGGGCGAGCCCGGCACGGGATCGGACCCTGGCTGCGAGGCGTGACGCGCAACCTGGCGGCTCGCATTGCCCGCACCGAGGTCCGGGGCCGCGAGCGCGAACGAAGAGCGGCGCGCCCGGAATCGGTGCCCGCCACGGAAGAGCTCGTCGTGCGGATCGCGGAACAGCGCCGTGTACTCGGGCACCTGGAGGCCCTGGAAGAGCCCTACCGAACCGTGGTCTTGCTGCGCTATTTCGAGGATCTTCCGCCACGGCAGATCGCCACG
>JAUXCH010000242.1 GCA_030618975.1 Planctomycetia bacterium | reverse complement strand
GGTGCGTCGCGTCCATCCCGTCGAGCGCGGCGTCGATCGGCATCCAGGTGTCGGGGCCGACCAGCACCTCGGTCCACATGTGGTAGCCGAAGACACCGTCCGCCTCGATCTTCTCCGCCTTTCGCGTATCCAGGTACGCAAGGCCCATGACGACACGGGAAGGCAGCCCGAGCGCCCGGGCGAGCGCCGCGCAGAGCACGCCGTGCTCCGTGCAGTCCCCCTCCCGCGCCCGCGCCACCTCGGCCGCCGTTCCGAAGCCGACGCCGAAGCTCTTGTCGTCGATGTGCGTCTGCACGAAGCCCTCGATCCAGCGCGCCAGGTCCACGGCGTTGCCCGCGCCCGCCGGCGCCTTCGCCGCCAGCTCGCGGATCGCCTCGTCCTCGATCTCGAGGAGCGAGTTCCCCGCGAGGTACGACTCGAAGCCCTCGGCGATCTCGTAGGGCGGCTCGAAGGGCGCTTCCGGGTCCGGCGGCACGACGACCTCGACGAGCGCCCACCCGTCGCCGCGCTCCAGCACCCGTTGTCCCGGGCCGTCGACGAACGCCGATTCCAGGCTCTTGCCCGCCACGCGGTACAGGGCGCGCGTCGACTTCCGGGGAGCATCGATCGTGCCCTCCGGAACGATCAACGAGTTGAAGAACACCTCGGTGGGCTCCAAGTCGGTCTTCGCCAGGGCCTCCTCGGTACGCAGGGTCCGCATCGTCCCGAGCATCGGCAGGTCGAGTTCGCTGGCCCAGGTCTCGTCGTTGTCGTCGATCCAGATGGTCTGCGGATTCGGAAGGATGCTCATGGTCGCCGTCGTCCTCCAGAGCCGCTTCTTCCGTCCGAAGAGGTCGATGTCCTCCTGCTTTCCGACGACGATCTTCAGGTCGATCCCCTGTGCCGGCTGGTCGGCGTGGAAGACCTTGCCCTCCAGGACCGTGCCCTCGCGGATGCCCTGCTCCTCGAGCAGCGTGTTCATGCGGACCGGTCCGACGGCCCCTGCGGGGTACGCCACGGTCTGTGTCCGTCCGGCGACCGTGATCTCGAGCTGCCCGTCGACGAGGCGCCCGGCGGTCTTCGTGGGTCCCGTCCCGAGATTGGCCGTCTTCCCGAACTCGAGGACCTGCCCCGCCGCGTCCTCGATGGTGAAGCCATCCTCCGTGCTGACGAGTTCCATCCCCGCACGTTGGAGCCGCATGTGCGTCTTGGTCTCGTTGCGCCAGCGCGGCGCCCCGTCGTCGGCCTCGAAGCGGACGATCCTCTGCATGGTCCAGCCGACCTTCGACGGACCCACGTAGAGCGCGTACCACGCTTCCAGCTCGACCGTCTCCTCGCCCGCCGTCGCGGGCGGTACCAGGGCGAGCGCGAGCGTCAGGACGAGAACGAAGTGCAGGAATTTCACGGTCACCTCCTCGGGTTCTACTTCGCGGGCCGGAAGCTGAGGAGCCACGTCGTCACGGCCTTCTTCTGCGCGGCCACGACCTCGTCGGGCCCGACCAGCTTCAGGAAGAGCGGCCCCCCGGGGATCTCGACGATCCCGCCGAGCATCCGGAAGCCGCCGTGATCGGCGTCGCCCCCGCCGTGCGGGTTGCCCCCGTGGGGGTCTCGACCGTGCGGGTTCATGCGGGACGTGGCGTAGGCGCCGGTGACGTCCAGCAGCGTGATCTTCACGCCCTCCACGGGCTCCTGGGTCTCGACGGTGCCTTCGTCGTCACCCTGCATCTGCCCGCGCCACCGCTCGAGGTTGTCCTCCACCTCGCCGCCCCGGCCGGCTCCGAAGAAGTAGACGACCGCTTCCACCCCCTCCACGCCGGACATCACGACCTGGGCCAGGCGCATCTCGTTGGTTCCGGGGGTCACGCTCCACCCCTCCGGCAGGCGGAACACGACCGCGGGCCCCTTGTCGCCGGGGAAGCGGTCGGTCGGCGCGGCGGTCGAGACGCGGGGTCCCGGATGCGTGCCGAGGCGAAAGGACTCGAGCGCCTCCCGGGTCGGGAAGTCCACCTCGCCGCCAGGCCCCCGGGCGTACGCGAGGACGCGGTACCCGCCCAGGACGAGCACGTGCATCCAGGCCCGCGGCCGCCCCTCGTCGTCGGCGTCGAGGTCGAGGCCGAGGTGCATCCGGCGTCCTTCGGCATCGCCGATCTTCAGCTTCTCGATGGTCGGGCCCTTCTCGGACGTCAGGCCCTCCCTCTTCTGGAGGCGTTCGAGCCCCTCCTTCCACGCGAACTCCGCCCAGGCGTCGAGATCCCGCGGTGCGTCTTCGACGCCACCCGCGGCCTTCATCAGGCCGGCCAGGTTCTCGACCCAGAGACGAGACGCCCCGTCCTGGGCGTCGAAGCGCGCCACCCCGGCCCCGGACTCCGCTTTCCGCTCCCACCCCTCGGGCAACGTCAGGGTCCACCCGTCCCGCCAGTCCACGTGTCGGGTCGCGTGCAGGTAGGGCGTCGTGTCCATGGAGTCCAGGAGGGCGTCCACGACGCCGAGCTGCCCCGCGTCGGGCAGGCTCGCCTCCACCTCGAAGACGGAGACGCCGTCGCGAGCGACCCTGGCCACGCACCGTGCCCCGCCCTCGGGCGGCTCCGTCCACGTGCGCATGGGCTTCTTCGCGTCCGGCGCGTCGCAGGGGCGGACCCACACGACGAGCTCGCCGCTTCGAAACTCGAGCAGCGCGTCGCCGTACTGCTCGACGGTCCAGTCGGCCGGGACCTCCAGCGAGAGGCCCACCCGGGGCAGCTCGATCGTTCGGGTCTCGGACGCGAGGGCGAGACCACCGAGGAGGAGGGCGAGGCAAAGGGCACCGGTCGCGCGGAGGGACATGGCGGCTCCAGGGAGAAGGAGGCGGATTCTACCTCGCCGCCCACGCCGCCCTCACGGACCCTCGGTGGGCTCCCAGGCCCGGAAGCGCCGCCCGAGCAGGTGCAGCAGCAGGGCGTCCACGCCGACGTGGACGACCAGCCCCGCCGCGCCCGCGTCGAACGCGTTCTCGGTCAGCACGTAGACCACGGCGCCCGCCACGACCGCCGGCATCAGGGTCGCCATCATCGCCGTCATCTGCACCATGGCGAGGAAGAAGCCCATCTGCCGCGGGTCCCGGCCCAGCTGGAACAGGTCGCTCAGGGCGATCATGCCGACGTTCAGCACCGGGTAGACCGCCAGCGCCGCCCCCAGCCACATGGGTTCCACCCGCCCGGCGATCACCAGCACCGTCACGATCGACGCCTGGAGGACCCAGAGGACCAGCGTGGGCACGAGCACCTCGGCCAGGGCCAGGCGCGTCGGATGCACGGGCAGGGTCTTGAACGCCTCGAGGTAGTCGCGGTGGCCCTTGAATCCGAGGGGCATGTGCGCGAGCAACGGGAAGACCGCCAGCAGGAACAGGACCGGCGGCAGGTCTCCGCGGCCCTCCTGCGCCGAGCGAACGCCGGCGAACAGCATGACGAAGAGCAGCATGACCACCGCACCGACGACCATGCGGAGCCGGCGCCTCAGCGTCAGGGCGTTCAGCCAGGTCACGGCGCCGGCGCCCACGACGAGGGCGTTCCGGGCATACGTCGCGCGACGGGTCCGGGAGGACGCGGCCGTCTCGAGCCTGTGCTTCCGATCGAGGCGCGTCGCTGCGGTTTCGACGAAGTTGACCGGGAACAGGAGCACCAGCGCGAAGGTCCCGACCACGCAGGCGATCAGGCCCAGCAGCGGGAGCAACGCGGCGCCCACGGTCGGCGCCATGGCGAGGTCCTTCACCGCGACGGCGGGATAGAAGAGCACGCGCGCGACCGGCGAGTTCATCACGGTACGGAGAGTCCCGGACACGTCGCTCGCCCCCGCGAGGCCCGCGACGGCCAGCACGGCGGCGACGGCGAGCACACCCACGAGCAGGATCCGCGAGACCAGGCGCAGACGCCCGAAGACGCGCTCGCTCACCGATGCCGTGAGCATCGTCATGCCCGTCTGGAGCTGGGTCGCCACCACGAGGCACAGCACGACACCGACGTAGGCGAGCACGGGATTCGGCGTCTCGGCCGCCCCGAGGAAGAGCGAGTAGAAGAGTCCGACCACGAGCATCTGCGCGTAGTTCCGCATCAGGTGGTAAGCGAGGATCTCGCGCCGACGGAAGGGACCGGGCAGCACGAAGTCGACGTCGGCCGGCGGCAGGATCGGGCCCGGTTCGCCCAGGCCACCGAAGAACGAGAGCATGAGGTAGAGCGCGAGCAGCGACACGAGCACCGGCATGCGCGCGCTCGCCTGGGGATCGGCCATCGACCGGCCCATCACCACCGTCAAGAGAAACAGAGCGACCAGCAGGACGATCGCGATCAGCCGGCCGGGTCGCTCGCGCAGCCGGAAGAGACCGTTCTTCAGTCTCCGGAGCAGCACGTAGAGAAGCGCGCGGTGCGTCATGCCTCTTCGTGCGCGTCCTCGGTGATGGCGAAGAACACCTCTTCGAGGCTTTGCCCCTTGGCGTTCGTCGCGCCCGCCCGGATCTCCTCGAGCGTCCCCAGCGCGACGCGTCGGCCGCGGTGCAGCACGAGGATGCGTCCGCACAGCCGTTCCACGAGATCGAGCAGGTGGGAGGACACGATGACGGCGGCCCCCGCCTCGGCCCGCTGGCGGATCGCGTCGCGCACGTTGCGGATCGCCTTCGGGTCCAGGCCCGTGAGCGGCTCGTCGAGGAGCAGGACCTTCGGGTCTCGCAGGAAGGCGCAGGCGAACGCCAGCTTCTGGCGCATGCCCCGAGAGAGCGTGCTGCCCAGCGCGTCCCTCTTTTCGGTGAGCTCCAGCTCCTCGAGGAGCCGCGGCGCGCGCTGTGCCTCGTCGTCCACGCCGTACGCCAGGGCCGTGAAGTGGAGGTGCTCGGCCACGGTGAGCAGCTCGAACGGGTTCGGCGTGTCGGGCACCCAGGCCAGCACGCGCTTGGCCGCGATCGCCTCGCGCTCGAGGTCGTGACCCGCGATCCGGACGACGCCGGAAGACGGCTTGAGGATGCCGGCGAACGCCCTCAGGCTGGTCGTCTTTCCGGCACCGTTCGGGCCGACCAGGCCCAGGATCTCGCCGGGCGCCACCTCGAACGAGAGGTCCTCCACCGCCGTGAAGTCGCCGTAGCGCTTGGTGAAGTTCTCGACTTCGAGCATCCCGGAATCCTAACCCTCCGCTACGGTGCCGACGTTGTCAGAATGAGAGGCCCCGGTGGAGAGTCCCGTGTCGCGTCTGCTCACGCCTCTGATCGTCCTCCTCCTTCTCCCGACCCTGGCGGCGCCCGCCCTCGGCGACGGTCTCGACCGCTCCCTCGAAGCGATCGTCGACGCACCCGACGCCGACGCGCGGCGCGCGGCGGCGGACGCTTTCGCCGCGTCCACGGACGCGTCCGTCGAGGATCTCCTGGCGGCGATGCGCGCCTTCGGACGGTTCCAAGCCGAGGACGCCGGCGCCCACGTCGAGGAGGTCGTGATCCCCGGTCCGGGCGGGGGCCGGATCGCCCGAACCGTCGTCTACGTACCCCCGACGTACGACCCGGCGACGCCGGCCCCCCTCCTCCTCGCGCTCCACGGCGCCGGAGGACGGGGCGCCGAAGTGGTTCCGACCTGGCGCGCCGTCGCCGACGCCCTGGGAATGGTCCTGGTCGCGCCCACCGAGGCCGGCGCCAACGAGGGCTACAGCTTCTCGCGTGAGGAGCGCGACGACGTCTTCGTCGTGCTGCGCTGGGCCCGCCGCCGCTTCAACGTCGACGAGAACCGCATCCACCTCACGGGGGTCAGCCGCGGCGGCCACCTGACGTGGGACCTCGCGCTCAGGCACCCGACGACCTGGGCGTCGATCGCGCCGATGATCGGGGGCCCGCGGCTCCATCCCGCCGAGGGGCAGAACAACGTTCGCTACGCCGAGAACGTGGCGCACCTCTCGATCCGCGACCTGCAGGGCCGGGAGGACGACGCGCGCCTCGTCTTCAACCTGGCGCTCATCTTCCAAAGGCGCAACGCCCTCCACGCCCGGGACGCGAAGCTCCTGCTGCAGTCCGGCTACGGACACGGGTTCGACTTCGCGGCCGTGGACTGGAAGGCCTTCCTCGCCTCCGCCGTGCGCGACCCCCACCCCAAGCGGGTCGTGCGCGCCGTCGCGAACGAGGACGAAGGACGTTCCCTCTGGGTGGAGGTGCTCGAGACGAAGAGCCCCGTCAAGGAGGTCTTCAAGCTCCAGGTCCCGCAGAGCAAGTGGGCGGCGCTCGGGGACGCGGGGCAGCGCCGCCTCCTGCAGGCCGAGGCCGACCGGCGAACGGGCCGCCTGGAGGTGCATCGCCGCGGGGTCGGCCGGTTCGAGGCGCGGGGCAAGGGCATCAAGCGCTTCCGGCTCCTGCTCCCGGACGACGCGTTCGAGCCGGGGGAGCGCGTGGAGGTCGTCTTCAACGGTCGGAGGAAGCGCAAGAAGGTGTCCCCGTCGAAGCAGACGCTCCTGCGCGAGTTCGCGGAGCGCTTCGACCGGACGTTCCTCCCCGTGGTCGAGGTGGTCATTCCGTAGCCGCGTCTGGGGCGAGCCCTTTCCTCGCCCGAGAGAAGTCGATACCGGGTTCCGGGACGACGTCATGCCCCGCGCCCCACGCTCGCGGCCCCGCGGGCTTCTCGTGTAGGCTCCCGGCATGGACGGCGCGCACTACCTCGCGGACGCTCTGCGGCTCCTCAGCGCCTACCAGGGCCTGGCCGACCGGGCGCTGGCACAGGTGGAGGACGCGGACCTCTTCCGCGCGGCGGGCGGCGACGCGAACTCCATCGCGGTCACCGTCAAGCACCTGGCGGGGAACATGCGTTCGCGGTGGACGGACTTCCTGACCTCCGACGGCGAGAAGCCCGATCGCCATCGCGACACCGAGTTCGAGATCTACGAGACGGACACGAAGGAACGGCTGCTGGCGCGCTGGGAGGCGGGCTGGAAACTCGTTCACGACGCGCTGGAGTCTCTGACCCCGGACGACCTCGATCGCGTGGTGCGCATTCGTGGCAAGCCGTACCTCGTGCTCGACGCGATCCAGCGGCAGCTGACCCACTACGCGTACCACGTCGGCCAGATCGTCCAGCGGGCCAAGGAGTTGGCCGGCGACCGCTGGACGACCCTGTCCGTCCCGCGAGACGCAAGCGGGCGGTTCAACGAGGAGACCCGGGGCAGCGCATAGGGCGGCTCCTGGCGGCCAAGGGCGAGCACGTCGCTTACGCCTCGCTCCTCGGCCGGGGCGTCATCACCAAGATCCCGTCCTTCTCT
>JAUXCH010000374.1 GCA_030618975.1 Planctomycetia bacterium | reverse complement strand
GGGCGAAGTCTTCGGGAAGTGGCGGCTGTGGCAGCCGTTCACCGCGATGTGGCTCCACGACCCGACGGGGCTCGGCCACATCTTCTTCAACATGCTCTTCCTGTTCTTCTTCGGGCGGCCGACGGAGGCGCTGCTCGGGAGGCGGCCCTTCTTCCGGCTCTACGTCTTCGCCGGCCTCGCCTCGACGCTCGCCCTGCTCCTCTACTCCACGCTGGCGGGCCGGACGAACCCGGGTCTCGGAGCCTCCGGCTGCGTCTACGGCGTGGGCGTCTTCCTGGCGCTCAGGGCGCCGCACCTGCCCGTCTACTTCTTCTTCGTCCGGATGCCGCTGTGGGTGCTCGTCGGGGTGTTCATGGTCGGACGCGAGGTCGTGAACCTGGCGGTGCTCCACCACCATGTGGGCGCGACGATCGCGCACCTGGCGGGGGCGGCCTACGGTCTTCTCGCCCACTGGCGGTACGCTCACGCGCCGAGGGAAGACGGTACAGGCGGCTTGCTGGAAGGTCTGCGGCGACGGCAGACGACGGCCCGGACCCGACGGGACGCCGTCTCGGAGCGCGAGGTGAAGGCCCGCGTCGACGCCCTGCTCGAGAAGATCCACGAGGAGGGGATCACGGCGCTGAGCGACTCGGAGAAGGACTTCCTCGAGCGGGCGTCGAAACGATTCGGGCGCTGACCTTGCTCGGCGGGGCCGCTCGTGGTACCGGACGGGCATGCGTCCCGCTCCCGACCGCGTCCTCGACGGCCACGACGTGGCCCGGCGCGTCCGCGACGCGTGCCTCCCCCTCGTCGAGGAGCAGGCCGGGGCGGGACGGCGGCCGACGCTCGTCGTGGTCCGGATCGGCGACCATCCCGCCGCGCTCGTCCACGCCGAGGCCTGGAGCAAGGAGGCCGCAACCTGGGGCCTCGAGGTGGACGTCGTGGCCCTGCCCGGAGACACGCCGGCGAAGAAGGTGGTGGGTGTGCTGCGGTCGCTGGGGCGCGATCGGGCGGTGGACGGCGTCGTGCTCGCGCGGCCCCTGCCCGAGGATCTGAACGAGCGTGCGCTCCAGGAGACGATCCCCCCGGCCAAGGACGTGGAGGGCGTCCATCCCGAGACGATCGGACGCTGCGTGCTCGGGCGTCCCGGCCTGGTGCCGTCGACGGCGGGTGCCGTCCTGCGCCTCGTGGACGCCGCGGAGATTCGCGTACATGACGCGCACGTCGTCATCGTGGCAGGTCCCGACGCGCCCGTGCTGCCGGCCGGGTTGCTCCTCGGGCGGCGCGACGCCGACGTCACGCTGTGCCGGCCGGCGACGGCGGACCTCGCGCACGAGACGCGCCAGGCCGACGTGCTCGTCGTGGAGGCCCACCGCCCCGCGCTCGTCACCGCCGACATGGTGAAGCCGGGTGCGGTGGTCGTGGACGCCGGCGTGAACGCCGTGCCCGACGAGGAGCGCGAAGGTCGCCTCCGACTCGTAGGCGACGTGGCCTTCGAGACCGTCTGCAACGTGGCACGCGCGGTCACACCCGTGCCGGGCGGCGTCGGTGCCGTCGCGCTCGCGGTACTGCTCGAGAACGTGGTGCGTGCCGCGGCGCGCCCCGCAACCGACGACGCGGGACCGCTGCCCCTCTTCCACTACTGACCCTCGGGACGCTCGGGAACGCTCGGGGTCAGGTGATATAGCGCGCTTTTCGCGCCTCGCGGTGCGGACCGGCCCCAGCCCGCCCGGTCCCGTCGAACGGCGAAGCCCGCCGCGGGGGGAGGCGGACTCAGAGCATGAGATCGAATCGACGGCAGGGCTCCGGACTTGTGACCTGGCTTGCTGCACCTCGCACCCTCGACGCTCGGGGACGCTCGGGGTCAGGTGATATTCCGCGCTTTTCGCGGAACGCCTGCCGCTTGCTGCACCTCGCACCTCGTGCGGCCCCCGTGATGAGCCCTACCCCTCCGTAGGGAGGGCTGGCGACTCCCTCCCGGCATCTCGGTTCGCCACCCGACCAACGTCTCGAAATGCGCGCAAGATCACCTGACCCCGAGGTCCCCCGAAGTCCCCGAAGTCCTGCCTCGTGGCGGAAGCGCAGGTTGGGTAGGAGGCTCTCGCGCCGTTCGCGTTCGTGGGGGTAGCCGCTGCGTTGGATTCCCCAGCAGCCCCTGGAATCCCGCGAAAACCGCGAAAAGCGCGCAAAATCACCTGACCCCGACC
Organism: Planctomycetia bacterium; assembly: GCA_030618975.1. Lineage (GTDB taxonomy): Bacteria > Planctomycetota > PLA2 > PLA2 > JAEUHO01 > JAUXCH01. The sequence goes on along the minus strand of JAUXCH010000374.1, from coordinate 3,387 downwards.
CTCCTAGAAGTCGACCTGGAACCGCGTGCCGAAGACGTTGATCGTGCCGTCGCCGACGGGACGGCCCGCGCCGTGCGCGTTCTCCACGTTCACGTAGGCGTAGTCGAACCTCACGACGGTGTTCGGGTTCAGGTACCAGTTCAAGCCAAGGGTGATGTTGTACGCCGTCCCTCCGTTGACGTTGCCGTCGTCGAGGTCGACCGTCGAGTAGCGAGCCGCGATCTCGAGGCCGCCGAAGCCGCGGCAACCCGAAGCCCAGAGATTGGTGCAGGGCTTGACGCGGTTGAAGACGGCGTACTCGCGCCTGAAGGGACGGGTGCCGCCCAGCAGCATGTAGCTCGCCTCGGCGTAGTAGCCGTAGTACGTCGGGTCGTCGGCGACGACGGAGTCGACGATCGACATGATGTACTCGCCCTGGAAGTGCCAGCGGTCGTACTCGAAGGCGGTCTCGAACCCGACGAGGTGCGCGCTGTCGGCCACGAAGTCCCCGGTGTCGACGATGCGGGGGCCGATGTGGGTGCCGTCGGGACGGGTGCGGTAGCGAAGCGTGCGCACGTCGCCCTTGTAGCTGTACGACGCGCCGATCTCCCAGAAACGGGAGTCGCAACCGCACGGCGCCCAGGGCAGGAAGGTCGCGCGGCCCGTGATGTTGTAGCCGTCGGTCCAGTCGTGCATGCCGTAGTCGTTCGAGTTGCCGTAGACACCCAGGCCGAGGGTGGCCCGGTCGCCGTAGAAGTTGCGGAACAGGCTGAGGCCGGAGTTTCGCGCGGGGGCGAACGTGGACACCGGGAGCGACCGTTCCATGAAGGTGACGTACTTGCTGGACGTGAGCTCCTCCAGGCTGAAGAACTCCTTGAAGTGGCCGACCCGGATGTCGGGGAACATGCAGCCCAGGCAGTCCTGGGTGTTCAGGCCGATCCATACGTCCTTGAAGCGCACGTCGCCGCCGGCGAAGTCGTACTGCGCCTTGAAGGCGACGTACTTGTAGATCGTGCCGGCCATGTAGAGACGCGCGCGCCGGAACTCGAAGCCGGAGTGCCACTCGCCACCGGTGGCCGTCTCGAGGTTCTTGTCGTAGTCGTCGAAGAACACGAAGTCGGCCTGGATGCGGCCGCCGATCTTCAACTTGAAGTTCCCGTCGCCGGACTTCATCTGGAGACCGTTCTTCCAGTAGACCTGCAAGTCGCTCTTCTTGTCCTTGTGGTAGGCCTGGATCTCCTCCCGGACCAGATCCCGCATGCCGTCCGAGGTTCCGACCTCCTCGGCCCACGCGAGGCCCACGAACGCCGAGCCCATGAGGGCGACGACCAACAGTGCACTCAGCAGACGTCCCATCAGCCTCGTACCTCCTCTTGATTGAGAGACGCGCGGATCCTGGAATCGGCCCGTGAAGGGGCCGTGAATCGACGCGCCAAAGTCGGTGAATAGCCGGTCATCCGCGCGTCCCGTCCGACGCGCGTCCTTGCCCTGTCATGTTCCGAGGTGAGCATCGTCACGTCCGAATCGAAGACGGTTTTCATCGCGGTTTACCAATGCACCTGGAAACGAACCAGGAGTGCGCTGAAGCTGCCGTCGGGATCCGGCCCGAGCCGACCTCCGAGGGCATTCTGGAGATCGCCCCAGACCCAGTTGAGCATCACCCTCGCATTCGGGTTGAGGAAGTAGTTCACGCCCACGGCGAAGTCGGAGACCGTGCCGCCCTGCTTGTCGCCGTCGTCGAGGTCGACGTAGGAGAAGCGCGCAGCGAGTTCCCACGCGCCCCTGCCGCAGCAGCCATTTCCGAACAACGGGTCGGCGACCTTGGTGGCGCCCATGGACGCGGTCTTCTTGGAGTACGTGCGGCAGGGCGAGCCGAAGAGCTGGTAGCCGACCTGCACGTAGGTGCCCCAGAACAGGGGATCCGTGCCCGCATCGGCATCGACGTGCGCGACGGTCGTCTCGCTCTGGATGTTGAACCGGTCGTAGATCCACGCGATCTCGAAGTCGAGGAGCACCGTCTCGCTCGCGTCGAACGCGCCCGTGTCGATGACGGACGGGCCGAAGTCGATGTCGGCGCGCGAGCGGAAACGCGCCGTCCGGGTGTCGCCCCGGTAGCTCGTCGAGAGGCCCAGGTGCAGCACGCGGCAGTCGTTGTCGCACGGCGCCCACGGCGTCCAGGTGAAGCGGCCCGTGATGCCGTAGCCGCCGGTCCAGTTGTGGATGCCGGCGAAGTTGCTCGTGGCTCCGAAGAATCCGACGCGGGCCGTCACGCGGTTGCCGAACCACTGCCGGTTGAACTCGATGCCGCTGTTGTAGCCCGGCGTGAACGCGGTGGTCGCCGTCGGCCAGGCCATCAACTGGAAGTACTTGCTCGAAGTCAGCCACGCCAGGCCGAAGGGCTCCTGGTAGTGGCCGATGCGGAAGTCGGGAAACGAGCACCCGAGGCACTCCTGGGCGCCCTTCAGGCCCACCCACACGTCGAGGAAACCGGGGCCGTCGACGGTCTCGAAGGCGTACTGCGTCATCCAGGCGATGTGCTCGTAGATGGTCCCGTTCACGGCCAGCCAGGCGCGGCGGAAGAACGTCCCATTGTGGAAGTCGAAGTCGAGGGCGTCCTCGAGGTTCTCGTCGTGTCCCGTGAAGAAGAGGGTGTCGAGATGGATCCGACCGTGGAAGCCCATCGTGAACTTCTTGTCCGCGGTCTGGAGGTTGAATCCGTTCTTCCAGTACATCCGGAAGGAGTCCTGCGGCGCCTCGGTCTCGTAGTACGCCTGGATCTCCTCGCGGATCAGGTCCTGGGTCGTCGGGTGCGTGGTCGTCGACTCGTCCGCGGCAGCGGGGCCGGCGACGGCGAGCCACAGGACAGCGAGAACGAGGACGGGAATGACGCGGATCATGCTTCCTCCTGCCCGGTACGGGGAGCGCGCGGACACGGCACCACCTCGCGGATCGAGCGTCCGCGCCGGCCTGCCTGGGCGACTGGGGTGCCTCGCGAGCTCACGCCGACGGCTCCTGCGCCCGGAGGGTCCGGCGCCCAGGCGACCTCCCTCGACCGCCCGAACCCGAGCCCCTCTCGGTGCGGTCAGCATCCCGCCGGGAGACTTCGGTCCCGCGAAGATTCGGAGCCGGAACTCGCGCGGAAGGCGGGCTGTACCGGGACCGGCACCGTGCGCGTCACACGTCGGTCACGACTCGCGAGGCCGCGGGAGGCGTACCCGGAAGAGGCTGCCGCCGCTCGCCGACGCCGCCACTTCGACCTCGCCTTCGAGCGCCTGGACGAGGTGCTTCACGATGCTCAGGCCGAGTCCGGTGCCGCCGGCAGCGCGGGAGCGGCCGGGGTCCACGCGGAAGAAGCGCTCGAACACCCGCTCGCGCGCCTCAAGTCGGATCGTAGCCATGTCGTTCTGT
>JAUXCH010000325.1 GCA_030618975.1 Planctomycetia bacterium | reverse complement strand
GCTGCGGCTCCTTCCGCCCCTACGCCGACGCGGAAGGGCGCTTCGACGCGCCCCACCTGCCGGCGGGGCCGCAGTCCCTCTCCGCCAGGCGAAGCGGCTATGCGAGCGAGACCGTGGACGTGGACGTTCCCCGAGGCGGCGCGCGAAACGTCGAGATCGTCCTCGCCTGGGCCGAGAGCGGGAACCTCACGCTCGAGGGGCGGGTCCTCACGGCCGAAGGCGCGGGCCACGAGGGCGCAACGGTCTACCTGATCGACGAAGGAGGACGGGGCACGCTCCGCTCGGTGCACACGGACGCGGACGGGCTCTACGTCTTGGAGGCGCTCCCCGAGCGCCTCCAAGCCACGCCCGTACGGCTGCAGGCCGGCAAGTTCCGTGCGGGCTATCCCGCGACCATCGTCCGGCTGGAGGAGGGCATCCGGGATGCCCGCCTCGACTTCCACCTCGCGCCGTGCCAGGTGCAGGTCCGGTTCGTGCTCCGCGACGCCGGGACCGGCGAGCCCGTCGACCGCTGCCGCGTCGAGGTGGAGCGGCTCGACGATCCCGAGGCCTCCGCACGTGGCTTCACGGGTCGGAGGGAAGACGGGATCTTCGAGCACTTCTACCCCACCGGACGCTACCGCTTCGCCGTGGAGGCGCCGGACCGGGAGACGCAGAAGGTCGAGGCCGACCTGACGCCCCCCGGCGGGCAGGTCGACCTCGCCGTGGAGTTTCCGTCGGCGGACGAGCCCGCGGTCCAGGTCACGTTGCGCGTGACCGTCACCGATCAGGTTACGGACGCTCCGGTGGAGCGCTGCTCGATCGTCGTCCTCGACGCGGACGGCGAGGAGGTCGCCCGGTTCGTCGGCGCCGCCCCCGACGGCATCTACTCGATGCCAGCACCGTCGGGTCCGCGCACGATCCGCGTGAGCGCCGAGGGCTACGAGGCGGCGGAGGAAGCGGTCGAGCTGCCGGCCGACCCCCTCGGAGAGGCCGACGTCACGGTTCGTCTCCGTCCCCGGTAGTCGTGCGCTGCCGCCCGCGTCCCCTCCACCTGTCCTCGAGGGCAGGCGGGGGCGGGGATCAGCCGCCCTCGCTCACGCAGCGGTACGTCACCTGCGCAGCGTCCGACTCGGGGCCGAGGCAGCCGCACCGGATGATGCCGTGCCCGTCCAACTCCCCGCCGTCGTGGTGGTACGCCCGCACCGAACCGCCCTCGGGCTCGACGCAGGTTCCGTTGGTGCTCACGTCCTCGACACGGACCTTGCCCCGGTTCCAGTTGACGCGGGCGTGCAGGCGCGAGACGGCGCTGCCCTCGAGGCGCAGCGTGCACGTGCTGTCGCGGCCCAGCGTGATGCGCGGCTGTGCGGCATCGACGCGAATCGTCTTGTCCTGGAAGGTGAGCTCCACGGCCTCCGTGCCCGCGGCGCGGACGCGACGCTTCGGACGCCCCGTCGGCACGACGGTCAGGCTGGTGTCCCAGAGCAGCTCGTGGATGTCCTGCTCGCTCGCGATCCCCTTGAGCACCACCGTGTCGAAGTACCGCTCCATGCGCCGCCGGATCGGTCCCAGCTGATCGAGCGTCGTCTTCGTGGTCAGGATCTGGCCGGCCTTGGCCAGCGCGACGAGGCGCGCGGCAGTGTGGATCGTGGTCCCGAAGAGCCCCTCCGGCGTGCGCATGATGGGACCGTGCTCGAGGCCGATGCGAACCTGCATCGGGCACTCCAGCTCCCCTGCGGCGTGGCCGTCCTGTACCCGCTGGTGGAGCTGGGAGGCGGCGTGCGCGGCGGCGTCGGGCTCGTCGAAGGTGCAGAGCACCTCGTCGCCGATACGATCCTCGACCACGCCCTTGCTCTCCTCGACCACCTTCGTCATGAGATCGAGACACTGCACCAGGAGGCCGCGGGCGACGTCGTCGCCCTTCTCGTCGTAGAGACCCGTGCTGTCCACGATGTCGGCGAAGAGGACGGTCTTCGTCTCCGTGGACCTCCCGTTCTCAGGGTCCTGTCCCGAGCCGCGCTCGTCCACGTCCGCCACGGGGTCATCTCCTCCAGCCGAAGTCCCGGGGATCATACGGGATCTTGCCCCGAGGGTACTTCGCGAGCAGCGCCTCGGCACGCAGGACCAGGGTGTCCCGCCCCGCGGCGAGATCCTCGGGGTCGTAGGCGACGATCTCGTGGGGCGGGATGCCGATCCCCTCGATCCCCCGCCCCCCGTTCGAGCGGCTCATGTTGGATCGGACGGACACGTAGAGGGCGAACAGGCCGGACGGCAGGGCGATCGTCGTCTTGCTGCTCGACATCCCGGACGTGGGGCTCTCCCCGATGAGGTAGGCGCGCCCGTCCTCCTTGAAGATCGCCGCGCACGTCTCGCCGGCGCTCAGCGTGAGGCCGTCCACGATGACCACCACCGGCCCCCCGTAGGGCTTGGGTCCCGCACTCACGTAGCGCTTCTTGAAGCGCAGGGTCTTCCCCTCCGGAATGAAGCGCCCCATGAGCCCCTCGTGGTCGAACCCGCCTCCGCCGTTGGCGCGGAGATCCAGGATCAGACCGTCGGGGTCGTCCAGGACCGCGAGCGCCTCGTCGATCCGCTCGGGCAGGTTCTTCGGGCACTTCCTCAGGTGGATGTAGCCGTAACCGCCTGCGGTCTTCCCGTACCTCACGTCCCGATCGCCCTGCAGCTCGAAGGGCGGACGGAGCGGTCCCCACGGGCGACAGGTCGCCTTGTCGTAGGTGATGGTCCGCTTGCGCTTCTTGCGCTTCACGTCCTTCAACTCGAGCTCGAGACGCTTGCCGCGCGGCTTCGCCAGCCCCCAGTGACAGACGTCGAAGAAGGCGTGGTGGTCGGTCGAGAAGCCGGACGTGTCGCGGCGCTCCTCGATCCGCCGGTCGAGCCACTTCTGCACGGGTTGGTCCTCGATCTTCAGGACCTCCCAGCCCGGACCGATCTTCACCTCCTCCGCCGTGGAGAAGGCGTTCTTGACGTAGATCTTCTTCCCCACCCGGCAGAGGAACAGCCCCGGCCCGGACATGCGCCCCGGCACGGGGTCGGGCCACTCGATCGACTCCCCGGCCCCGACCTTCTTCACGTACGCGTGCCCGTCCTCGAGCCGCGCCGTCAGCCGCACCAGCAACTTGAAGTGCTCGCCCGGGGTCTCGACCTTGGCCGCCTCCTTGCGGAAGCGCTTCGCGACCTTCTTCCAGTCGATGCCCTTGACGTCGAAGAAGTGCCCGCACCGCTCCTCGAGGGCCTCGAGGGCGAAGTCGACGTCCCGCTGACAGGCGGTCTTCTCCTTCGCGCGCGCCACGGGTGCGAGCAGCAGGACGAGGGAAACGAGAAGGAAGAGCGATGCGCGCATCCGGCACCTCCGTGTACCGGACACCGTACCGGCCGTGTGATGCAGGGCAAAGCCCACCGGTTCCCGTCGCGCGCGCGGCGGGCGTAGGCAGGACACCAGCGGCCTCAACGCGCGACACTCCGATACCGAGGGTCGCGGACACGACCACCTCGTGGCCTGGACGGTTCGCCACGAGAATCCCCTGGACGCGGTCCGACTTCTCGATCTGACTTCTCGATCGAGTACACGCAGATCCCGCACCTCGGAAGTGATCGACTTGGCGCGAGCGCCCCCCGTCACGTGGGGAGACGGTCTACCGGGTCACGAGATCCGGATGTTCCCGAGTCAGCCAGTCCCGCGTCCGATCGTGCAGGCGTCGAACGAAATCCAGCAGCTCTCGTGCCTCCCCCTCGGAGATCACACCAACGCGTTCGTACACTGCGACGTGTCTCTTCCGACGGCACGTATCCAGATACGCAACGTCGTCCCGGCTGAGCCAACGGTGAACTCGAGCGTTTCCAGGAACGCACGTTCTTGTTCGCGCGCTCTGCACGATAGCCCGCCGCCGCGAGGGCCACCGTGGCCGCCTGCAGCGCCGCGTTGTACGCGATGTCGAACCGCCACTCCGGACTGAGCCGCGGCGTCTGGCTATCTTGGATGTCACGACCCACGACGGCGAAAAGGTCCCTGATCTCGCTCCGGGAGGTCTCGCGCACCCGGATCCAGCGGTTGCGCAAGTACTCGCTCAAGGTCACGCTCTTCCCCCAGGATGAAGACTCTCTCTCCCCTGACGACGGATTCCAGGAAGTGCCCGCCTGCCTTGGCCTGCGCCTCAGCGGGCGAGTAGACGGTCGGGATCACCTCGCGTCCAAGGTCCCCTTCCACCTCGCGCAAGGCCCGGACGATCTCGGCCAGGGAAACGTCACCGATGACCAGGACGTCGAGATCGCTGGCTTCCGTTGCCTCTCCCCGAGCGACGGACCCGTAGATGAAGGCCAGATCGATGGACGCGGCCAGCGGGAACAGCGCGGCCCGCAACCGACCCGCGGCGCCCACGGTCTTGGTGACGAGTGCCCGCAGGTCCTCGAAGATGGGACACTCACGGTTGGCCTGGAAGTAGACGTGGCGGCCCTGCTCCTTGCGCGTGAGGATTCCGCCACCGTGCAACCGGGCCAGCTCCCGCTGAACGTGTCCGTAGCCGAGTCCGATCCGCTGGACGATCTCACGCACGTAGAACGCCCGGTCCACGTGCCCGTAGAGCAGGTGGAGGACCTCTCGGCGCGACGCAGGGAAGAGGGCCTCCCCGATCGGATCGAGGCTCCTTGATGATCCCATTTCGGGTTCAACCGTACCCAAAAAGAGTTCGAACTCAAGTGGAGCCTCCCGATGGGAGGCTCGGGCGGGGCCCCTCGTGCCCGGCTCGGCCCCGTGCAGGGCGTCGAATCCCCCCCCATGACAGCGAGAACCGCCGGCCGATCGTCGGGAGTCCGGGTTCCGCAGGGACCGCCGCCGAGTCGCCAGGCACCGTCTGGCGTCTCTCCCTGCCGGGACACACGAAGTGGGGTGCCTCATCGGCTGGAGATCCTGACGGAGAGGCCGCGGCCGGTTCGACGTGCGCGAGATCCTCGGCAGGCCGAACGGGGAACGCCTCTCCGTGGCTGCACGCGCATCCCCGGCCTGGTCGCGCTCTACGATCCACAGCCCGACAGGCCCGCGGAGAACCGCCGTCGATGCCCTTGACGTCGAAGAAGTGCCCACACTGCTCCTCGAGGGCCTCGAGGGCGAAGTCGACGTCCTGCTGGCAGGCAGTCTTCTCCTTCGCGCGCGCCACGGGCGGGAGCACGAGGACGAGGGGGACGGGAACGAGGATCGAAACACGCATCCGTACTCTCCGGCGGACGTCGCGGATCGGGGCCCGGCGGACATCCTCGAGGATTCGCCAGACGGTGTCTGGCAAATCCCTGGATGGGCGTACACGAGGTAGAACTGGCGCATCTGCTGGAGATTCTGACGAGAGAACCCGCGGCCAAACCGACGTACGAGGTCCCTGGAGAGCCGGACGAGCAACTCCTTCCCGTAGATGGCACGCGCGTCTCCGAGCTGGTCGTGCTCGACGATCCGACGCCCGATCAGCCAGTAGAGCGCGGTCATCGAAGTGTTGACCGCACGAACGGCCGAGCACCTTGCGTCCTGGATCAGGTTTGCGAGATCGGTCAGAACGGCGCCGTAGTCAGGGGAATCCTTCGCGTGTCGAGGGACCCTCTTCCCGGTCATCGCTCGCTCCCCCAGGGGAGCCTGGAAATCGGACACCACGATGAGTGTCGGCCCACCGCGCACAGACAGGCCTCCTGCTCGTCCTCGATGCTCGGACTCTGCCCGCCCCGATGGTCCTCGAAGGGAATCGCGTCGCTTGCCTGTCCCCGCCACGTGCCCGCGGAGCATTCGGGAACGTCGGGGAGTTGCCATCGCGAGGCGGACAGGTGGAACCACGGCGGGAGGGACCTCATGCATCCAGACCGCGCGGCGACCCCGGGTGGTCACACTCTCGCCTCGGATTCGCATCTGGCTCATGGCCGCACCGTGCCTGGGGAACTCGCTCTGGCGCGGCGCCTGGCCTGCCCGCACTGGCCCGCCGGCACTCCTGAGCCGCCTGCCGGTCTGGTGTTCCTGCGGGAACCGAGTGTTCTCGTCCTCGCACCGTGCGGTCCCTGTGCCCGGATTCCCCGCTCGTAGAATGATCGCGTGAGCGGATACGAGACGCAGTCTGCGGACACGTCGCGGGAGATCGAGGAGCTCCTCTTCGCCGCCTACCGGCGCATGTCGTCG
>JAUXCH010000769.1 GCA_030618975.1 Planctomycetia bacterium | reverse complement strand
GTCGAGTGCATCGCGCTGAAGCTTCAGGACGCCGACGACGTCCCGGACTTGGCGCTCCAAGATCCCGCCCGAGCGTCGGAACCAGTCGAGCTTCCGGAGGACCGTGTCCTCCGGCGAGGCGAAGAAGATCTCGCGCGCAGGCTCCGCCGGCAGACGGATGGCCCGTCGCCGCGCCATCTCGGCTGCGTCGAGCGGCGTTCGGCCGGCCGGGAAGAAATCGACCTTCACGTGCCAGTCGACGTGGAGGGCCCCGAAGGAGTGCCCGCCGCCGATTGCCGCTCGCACGGTGTCTTCCCAGATGTCGAACGTCGGCTTCATGGCGCCGACGAATGCACCGATCTTGTCGGGGGGCAGCTCGATCAGCAGGTCGATGTCGTTCGTCGCGCGGAGTTCGCCGTGCATGCCGCTGGCCAGCGAGCCCCCCACGACGTACCGGATGCCCAACTCGTCGAGGATCCGCGTCACGTGAAGGAGCAGGGGGATGACGTCGGTGACCACGTCAGGAGCCCTTCTCTTCCGGGTCCCAGCCGTACAGCCGGATCATCGTGTCCCGATCGATCCACCGCGAGACGAGGCGCAGGCGGGTCTCCTCCTCGGTGGCCTCCGGGTACTTCACGCGCAGCCCCGCGAGCGCGACCTCCTCGACGAGCCGCCCGAGGGCTCCGATGTGCTCCAGCTTTTCTTCGGCCGACATCCGTCGGTAGCGATCGAAGAGCCGCTCTTCGAGGGCCGGGTCCGTGTCGGGAGACTGGGTCCGAGGCATGGGCATGCAGGGTACCCGCGAGGGATGCTCGAGGGGGCGCAACTCGCGGCCAGCATCCCCCGCGGTCCTGGGCAGGCGGCGCCGAGTCGCGCGCGAGGCGCCGGTGTCGCCGCGGCCCGCGAAAAGCGCGGAATATCACCTGACCCCGCCGGGTCTACGGGCGGAAGAGGCGTTGCAGGGCGTCGCCCATCTCGTCGTCTGCGCTGCGGGCGTCGAGGATCTCGCGCGCCAGGCGCGGGTAGTCGGTGATGAGGCTGTCCGCGCCGCGCGCGATGAATTTCTCCATCGCCGCGCGGTCGTTGACGGTCCAGACGTGGACCTCGCGTCCGTCCTGGTGGGATCTCTTGATGAAGTCGACCGTCGCGGTCTTCTGCTCGACGCTGTAGAAGTCGACGTCGAGCGACGACTCCCTGCCAATCATCGCCGTGATGATCATCCCGAGCTTCAGGTCCGGATCCACGGCCCGGACCTTCTTCAGGATGTCGGGATCGAGCGAGGTGATCACGCAGTCCTTTGCGAACGCGTGGCGGTGGATCGTCTCCACGACGGCCTCCGCGAAGCCGTTCTCGTGGCCGTGTGTCTTCAACTCGATGTTCAGGTGCATCTTGCCCTGCACGGTCTCGATGACCTGGTCGAGCGTCGGGAAGGGCTCCCCTCGGAACTTCTCGTCGAAGTGGGAACCGGCCTCGAGCCCGGCCAGCTGCTCGGCCGTCGCCTGCCACACGTTCAGGTCCACGCCCGCGATGCGCTTCAGGTTCGGGTCGTGGGTGACCACGAGGGTGCCGTCGCCTGTCTGGAACACGTCGAACTCGGTGACGTCGGCCTGGTCCTCGATGGCGAGGCGGATGGCGGCGAGCGTGTTCTCGGGGGCCTCGGCGGAGCTGCCCCGGTGGGCCGTGACGAGGGGCGGGGCGTTGAACGTGTTCATCTCGTCGAGGACCTCCGGAACGGTAAGGGCCGCGGCGGCGGCGAACAGCAGGACGGCTGCCGCTGCGATGCGCCCGGGGTGACCCGCGAGCAGCCCGCCCCCGGGCCTGGCCCCGGCCATGCGCTCGGCTACGGCCGCCATGCGCTCTTCGGCGCCGTCCGACAGGCGGGCGTAGAGGTTGGTGGCCAGCGCGCTGAGCCCGGCCGTGCCGAGGATCGCCAGGAGCGCGAGCACGACGGTGTTCAGGCCGAGCATGAGCGCGATGACGAGCGCCGTTCCCGGGCCGGGCTCGAGTCCGAGCCAGCCCAGCACGAGGTGGTCCAGGAAGCCGAGGAGGAGCGCGACGCCGCCGAGGACGAGGGCCTGGAGCACGTACCAGGCGAGGACGGACAGGGTCACCGGCCGCTTGGCACGACGCACCAGGCGGGCACTCTCCTTCATGCCCTCGCTGAACGACGCGTCCTCCAGCAGGAACACGTGCATGGAGAGAAACCAGCGCACGTGGAGCCAGAAGCCCACCAGGAGGAGGACGACGAAGGCCGCTGCGAGGATCGGGATCCCACCAGCGCCCGCGGGGAGGATCGCCTCGGGAGGCTCGGCGCCGAAGGGCGCGAGCACGAGGGCCGTCAACGCGGCGATGACCGCGGCGATCGCCGGCGCGAGGATGGCGGCGAGCAGGGCGAAATTGGCGGCTCCGACGCCGGGGACCCGCGTCCACGCGGCGAGCACGCGGCGGCCGGCCTTCCGCGCCGGGACGGGGTGGCCGACGCGCGTCGCGGCGGTGAGCAGCGTGGGTCCCCCGAGCACCAGGACGGCCAGGAGGCTCACGGAGAGCGCCCACAGCACGACCATCAGGAAACCCCGGAAGCTCAGGAAGAAGGACGTGAGGTCGAAGTTCAGGACGGCCCCCGCGCCGCTGAGCGAGAGGAGCTGGAAGAAGGCCCAGGCCACCAGCGGCGTGACCAGGACCGCGATCAGGGCGCCGGCCGCGATGCCGTAGATCGCGACGGACGTCC
>JAUXCH010000742.1 GCA_030618975.1 Planctomycetia bacterium | reverse complement strand
GGCCGCTGATCACCCAGATCATCGTGCGGTAGGGCGAAACCAGGTCGGGCACCGGCTCCACGTGCAGCACGACGAACATCGGCATCGTGATGTCAGCGGCACCCTTGTCGCGCACCTGCCGGGTGGCGTACGTGAAGTTCTTGAGGAAGTACCCGTAGATCGTGACGTGCTGGCCCTTCTTCTTCACGCCCGGGAAGGTCTCCAGGGGCCACGGACTCCAGGTCCTGATCGTCTTGTTCCCCCAGTGGTCGCTCATGAGATCGAACAGGTAGAGCGTGTCGACGTCGTACGCACTGGCCTCGCGGGGGATCGTCTTCCAGTCCTCGCGGAGGAACGACGCGACGAGCCCGGACGTCTTGAAGAAGCCCCCGCGCATCGACTCCGTGACGGGGCGCGTCGCATCGGGATCCGTGCTCTCGACCTCCTCGCCCCAGGCGTAGAAGACCTCGACGTCCCAATCCTTCGCCACCAACTGCCCCGAGGCGATCCACTCGGCGATCTTCTCGTAGCCGACGCGGCGCGCCCACTGGACCACCTGGAAGAGGGCGGGCTCCTGCCAGACCTGGGTCTCCTTGAGGAAGCGGTCCTCGACCTCGCCCCAGTCCGCCTCGGTGGGATCCAGGATCGGGAGCAGCGGCTCGGGGAGCTTGCGGAACGCCGCATTCGGCGGCGTCGCGACGAGCACCGGAATCGGCTGGCGGACGATCGAGGAGACGAAGGTGCCGGCCCAGCGCTGCAGGTAGATCCCGCGGAGCAGGATGCGGTCGCCCACCTCCAGGAGATCCGCCGTGAAGTTGAGTGCGCCCTGCGGGTGGCCCTCGTCGTTGTCGGACTTGAGCGCGTGCTTGAGCACGAGGACCCGGCTGCCGTCCCCTGTTTCGACTAGGACGGACCAGAGCCGCTGGTCCTTCGCGCCCCCGTACACGGCCCGGTCGATGGCCTCGACGGTCCCCTGGGTCTCGAAGATCCGCCCCCGGGCCTCGGCAAACGGGATCGCGGCCAGGTCGGCCAGCTCCGTCCGCTCGGCGTGGGGCGCGAAGTCCCGGTCGGCGATCGAGAGCAGGTAGGCGAGCGGAGCCTCCTGGATGCGGGCGTGGACGGCGGGCGAGTCGTCGACCGGCAGCTGCTCGAGATCGACGAGGGCCGCCTCGGCCTTCTCGGCCTCGGGAGCCGGCAGGGCCTCGGGCAACTCCTCCGGTCCCTTCGTGCGGCCGCCACTCTGTGCGATGAGGAAGATCACGCCCCCGAGGAAGAGGAGCCCGATCATGTAGACGCGCAGCCGCGCCTGGGCGCCCCCGCTTTTCTGCCGCTCCATCTTGAGGTGTTCGAGCATGGTGTAGACCTGTGATCTGGCGGGTGCGGCGGGCCGGAGGCAGGATAGCACGCCGACCACGCACCCCTCGTCTCCCTTCCCCGGTCCCCATGCCCACCGATCTTCCCACCCGGATCCGAGACCGCCGTGACCTCGAGGCCCTGCTCCAGCGGGCCACGAACTACGAGGAACTACGCCCCCGCTCCAAGGAGCGCCCCGTCTTCAAGCTGGACCGCGTGCGGGACATGCTCGCGTCCGTCGGCGATCCCCACCTCGGCCGGCGCACCGTCCACGTGGCGGGCAGCAAGGGCAAGGGCACGGTCGTCCGCATGCTGTCGGCGATCCTCCACCGCGTCCCGGACCGCACCGTGGGCCTCTACACCTCGCCACACCTCGATGACCTCTCGGGACGGATCGTCGTCGATGGCGTACCGGCAACCGACGACGAGCTCGCGAGCGCGGCCGACGCCCTCCTCCCCCACGTCCGCCGCGTGTACGACACACCCCGCGGCATCACCTTCTTCGAGCTGCTGACGGGGATGGCCTGGCTGATCTTCCGGGAGCGCGGGTGCACCGACGTGGTGCTCGAAACCGGGCTCGGTGGACGCCTCGACGCGACGAACGTCTGCGACCCCGTGCTGACCCTCGTCACGGGCATCGAGCTCGAGCACGCCGACATCCTGGGTTCGACCCTCGAGGCGATCGCGTCGGAGAAGGCCGGCATCCTGAAAACCGGCGTCCCCGCGGCGACGAGCGCCATCGGCGTCGCGGCCGGCGTCCTCGCAGAGCACGCCGCCGAGATCGGCACGTCCCTGGCGCGCGTCGGCCGCGACGTGCGAGTGGTGGAAGCCGTCACCGGCCCGGGCCCCGCGACGGACGTACGTCTCGCCTTCGACGCGGACGGCGACGAGCTCGCGTTTCGACTCGGCATCGCCGGCTGGCACCACGCGACGAATGCCGCGCTCGCGGCGTGGGCGGCGCGCGCACTCGGCCACGACGACGCGGCGATCGTCGCCGGCCTCGAGGCGCTGCGCCTCCCCGGCATCGTCGAGCCGCTCGGCGGCGCCCCGCTCGTCGTCGTCGACGCGGCGCACACGCCGGTCTCCGCCGAGGCGACCCGCGAGGCCGTCGACGCCTGCTGGCCCGGCAGGAGACGCGTGCTCCTCGTCGCGATGCTCGACGGGAAGGACGCCGCCCTCGTCGCCCGCGCGCTCGTCCCCGGCGCGGCGGCCGTCGCGACGACCCGCCTCCCCACCCCCCGCACGATGGACGAGAAGGAACTCGCTCGCATCTTCGCGCGCCACCTCGCCTTCCCCGTGAACGCCGAGGCCGATCCCGCGCGCGCCCTCGCCAACGCCCGCGAGGCGGCCGGCCCGGACGGCCTCGTCCTGGCGACGGGCAGCGTCCGCCTGGCGGGCCTCGTGCGCACGTTGCTGCGCTCTTCGACGTAGTCGCGTCCTCCCCGGAGCCGGTGATCGCACGGGAGATCCACTCTCCCCTGGCCGTTTGGTAGGCTCCTTGGATTCCCGCTCGATAAGTCGGAAAAATCTAGTAAGTCG
>JAUXCH010000550.1 GCA_030618975.1 Planctomycetia bacterium | reverse complement strand
TTTCTTTAGGTACCATAGCTTCTTGAAAAACCCCATTTCCATCACGATACATATCAAAAATTGGAAACCTACGACGGCGCCCGCCCCGAGGAGGCGCGGCCATGCCCGGCCGGCCGGGCGGTCGAGGAACCGCGCCACGATCCAGCCCGCCCCCACGGCGAGCAGTGCGAAGACCGGCAACACGTACCGGAGGTGCTTGGTGGGCACCAGGGAGAAGAACAGGAGGGTCAGGAGGGCGGCGATTGCCAGGGAGCGCGTGTTCCGGCCAAGGCGCGTGCCGAGCACCAGGAGCGCCCCGAGGTAGAGCGGGCTCCAGGGCGCGCCGCCGTCGATCAGGCGGATGAGGTAGTACGCCGCCGACTCGCCGTGGTTCGCCTCGCCGGCGATCCGCGAGGTCGCCTGGTCGAAGAGCAACGTCCGTCCGTAGCCCCAGCCGGCGCCGAGGACCGCGGGAACGAACCACAGGAGGGCCACGAACGCGGTGACGGCCAGGACGACGTGGGGCCGGGCGCTCCGCAGGCGTTCGCGCGCGGTGCGACTCGACGAGGGCAGCACCAGGACGAGCAGCGGGACGAGCAGGTAGGCAGGTCCCTTCGCGAGAACCGCGAGTCCGAGCAGCGCGCCCGCGAGCCACGGGTCCTGCGCGCGCCCGCGGCCCAGCGCGGCCCGATCCAGGAAGAAGGTGCCCGCCACGCACAGTCCGGCCGCGAGCATGTCGGGACGTCCTTCGCGTCCGAAGCGCGTGAGCGCGTAGGTGCCGAGCAGGAGGAGGGCCGCCGTCCGCCCGGCCGCGAGCGAGCCCGTGCGGAGACGCCCCCAGGCCGAGGCGGCGAGCGCCAGGACCGCGAAGCCGAGGGCGCTGGGCAACCGGACGAGGAACGGCGTCACCTCGCCGAAGACGGCGGCCGGTGCCGCCACGAGCCAGATGTGGAGCGGCGGCTTGTTGGCGTAGACCTCCCCGAACCGGGTGGGCACGAGCCACTCGCCGGAGCGGATCATCTCGCGCGCGAGCACGCCGAAGCGCGGGAGGTCCAGCGTGTGGAGGCTCCGCGCGCCCAGGTCGTAGAAGGCCGCGAAGGCGACGAGGAGGAGGAAGAGCGCGGTGCCGGGCTTCGTCCCGGCGCAGGGCCCGAGCGGATCGCCCCACGCGTCGAGGAACCGGCCGGGGACGGACCGCTCAGCCACCGGCGCTCTCACGCTCTCGATGCAGGAGGACCAGGTTGCGCACGTAGGGGATCGGGCCCAACGCGAACGCGGCCATCATCACCCAGTCGACGCGGTACACGGCGTAGGCGAACAGGAGCACCGCCCCGGCGAGGCTGATCCAGAAGAACGCCGGCGGAAGCACGCTACGACCCCGTCGTTCGCTGAGCACCCACTGCACCACGAAGCGGCTCGTCCACAGCGCCTGCCCGGCGAACCCGACGACGAGCCACGGCCACGGCACGTCGAAGCGGACGATGCTCTTCCACGAGAGCGAGACGAACGTGATCAGGCCGAACAACGCGAGACCCGCGACGAGGGGCATCCAGGGGCTCGCGCCCCGAACGGCGCCCTCCGAGCGAAGGCTGAGACGGAGGTTTCGCGCGTAGAGGAACCCGTTCACGAGAACGCCCACGATGAACACGGGGTCCTTGCGGTGGAGGATGTAGACGAGGAGCAGCGGCGTCGCGAGCAGCGAAAACCACCAGAACGCCGCCGTGACGTGGCTTCGCCCCTCCTTCTCCGAGGCGTACCACTGGTGCAGGACGCGCAGGGTGAAGAGGACCTGGCCCGCCCACCCGACAGCGTCCCAGACCTGGAAGGCGAGAGGCGACAGCAGCGGGACGCCGACCAGGGAGCTCAAGCGTCGTCCCCGTCGACGCCCCGCTCCACGGCCTTCGCCGTCAGGCGGTTGCGCCACTTCCAGCGCACGACCTTCACGTCGGAAAGACCTTTCCACAGGCGGTTCCACACGCCGTAGTGGCTGCGGCCGCGCGCACGGGGCCGGTGGGCGACGACCACCTCCGTCACGCGAAATCCCTCCATGCGGGCGAGCGTCGCGAAGAACCGGTGCATCCCGTCGAAGAGCTTCACGCGCTCGAGGATCTCGCGCCGAAACACCTTGAGACCGCAGCCCGTGTCGTGGATCTGCTCGTGCGTCCGCCAGTTCCGGTAGCCGTTGGCGATCTTCGAGGAGACGCGCTTGATCCACGGATCGTCGCGGTCGCGGCGCCACCCGATGACCATGTCGGCGTCGGGGAGGGCGGCGAGCAGCTTCTCGAGCTCGGCCGGCGGGTTCTGGCCGTCGCCGTCGAGCATCGCGATCACCGGCGCCCGCGCGTGGCGAAAGCCGGTGTCGAGCGCCGCCGTGAGGCCGTGGTTGCGGTCGTGGTCGAGCACGCGCACCCGGTCGTCCGCAGCCCGGATCTCGTCGAGGACGGCGCCGCTGCCGTCGGTCGAGCCGTCGTTCACGTAGAGGACCTCCGCCGGGAGGCCGAGCCGACCGAGCACCTCGCGGATCTCGTGCCACAGCGGGCGCAGGTTCTCCTCCTCGTCGTGGATGGGCACGACGATCGAGAGCTCGGGGACGTCGGTCTTGGGGGCGGCCAGGTCGATCCCTCCCGTCCCGCGCGTGCGGGCAGGCCTCAGGCTACTTCGTGGAGCGGGCGGGACGAAGCGATCCGGGGCGGCCCGGGACCACCACGATGCGCTTGTGACCCACGGTGCCGTGCCAGGTCGGATCCGCCGGGAAGGCGTCTCCGAGCCGTTCCCGGGCGCGCCGCCACCAGCCCTCCTCGGCGAGCAGGGCGCCCGGCGCGGCGAGCACGTGCCGGAGCCCCTCCGCGTCCTCGACCTCCTCGATGCGCTCCCGGTCCAGGCTCCACAGCAGGTTGGGGCCCTGCCCGAAGCCCGCGTGGAAGATCGGCCCGCCTCCGGAAGCGGCCTCGACGGCCTGGGCGGCGCGCGCGAACGACTTCACGGGGTCCACGAGGGGCAGCAGCGCGACGTGCAGGCAGGCCCCCGCGAGCAGCACGAACACGGCGACGGTGTACACGAACCGGACGGGGCGGTCTCGCAACCGCCAGGCCTGCCACGCGGCGAGCAGGAGACCGAAGCCGGCGACGACGGCCGGCAGGCCACCGGCGAGATCCGGCCACGCGAGGACGTCGATTCCCCGTCGCTCGGCGGCCCACGGCACGACCCAGGGCGCGGCCGCCACGCCGACCGCCGTCAGGCCCAGCCCGCCGGCGGCGAGCCACCGCCCCCACCGCTGGAGGGCGGGCGCGACGCCGTGGTGCACGGCGTAGGCGGCGAGGATCGCCACGAACGGGAAGGCCGGCAGCATGTACAGCTCGCGCTTCGTGGCGAACGTGGTCAGCACGACGAGGAGGCCCAACCCGCCCGCCGCGCACGCGCCGAGGCCGTAGCGATCGGAAGCCGGACGCCGGCGCATCGTGAACAGCGCGGCGAAACCCGCGAGCGCGTGAAGCGCCCAGGGCATGAGGAAGGGCCCCACGCGGAGGGCGTAGTAGGTCACGGGCCGCCGGTGCCCGGCCTCCGCGCCGCTCGCGCGGTCGGCGATCTGCCCCAGGAGGCGGTCGGCGTACGCCTCGCCTCCCGCTTCGAGGGCGGGGAGCACCCACGCGAGGCAGAGCGACACCATCACGAGCGGCACGAGCCACCATCCCGGGTCGCGGAGGCGTGGAGCCCGGCGCGCGGCCACGAACGCGCCCGCCAGCACGAGCGGCGGCAGGAAGAGCCCGACGGGACCCTTCACGAGCACCGCGCCCGCCCAGGCCACGCCGGCCGAGAGGGCGGCCGTCCATCCCTGTCCCTCCCACCACGCGGTCGCGCGCTCCACGCTGAGCAGGATGAAGAAGGTGAGCGGCAGGTCGAGGGCGGCCCGCGGCGCGTTCCAGACCACGAGGGCGGTGCTCGCGAACATGGCGGCGGCGCACGCGGCCAACCACCGGTCCCGGAAGAAGCGGAGCGCGAGCCGCGCCGTCAGCCACACGGCACCGGCCGCGAGGAGAGCGGCGGCCAACCGGGCCGTGATCGCCGTGACCCGGCCCCCCGGCGCGGAGAGCGCGGCGGCGAGCCAGAAGTACAGCGGGGGCTTCTCCGCGTAGGGCGCGCCGTTCA
>JAUXCH010000824.1 GCA_030618975.1 Planctomycetia bacterium | reverse complement strand
GCAGTTGGAGGACGGCGCGGGGCCGGCCGGGCTCCTGATCCCTTGCGGGGTGTCGAAACGCCGCGGTAGACTCTCGTCCCGCCGGGGACGGCGGGGCCACCCTACGCGTGCGTCCAGAGGGCTGCAAGCGCGGGCGGCCTGACCACTTGGCTCTTCGCCCGGGCCGGGGGCGATGCAAGGGAGGTGGATGGTCGTGGACGTGACGGAGGCCCACCGGGCATTCCGGGGGCGAAGCGTGATCTCGGCCGAGGACTTCCACAAGGAAGACCTCCTCGCCGTTCTCGATGCGGCCCGACGGTTCGATCCCGAGGGCGGCTCGCACCAGTACGAGCCCCTGCTCCAGGGGCGGATCCTCGCGACGCTCTTCCACGAGCCGTCCACGCGCACGCGGCTCTCGTTCGAGGCCGCGATGCTGCGTCTGGGCGGCCAGGTCCTGGGCTTCGCCGAACCTCACCAGACGTCCTTCAGCAAGGGCGAGAGCCTCGCGGACGCGATCCGCGTCGTCGCGAGCTACTGCGACGTCATCGTCCTCCGACACCCGATGGAGGGTGCCGCGCGGCTCGCCTCGGAGTCGTCGGAGGTGCCCGTGCTCAACGGGGGCGACGGCAGCAATCAGCACCCCACGCAGACCCTGCTCGATCTCTACACGATCCGCAAGTCCACGGGGCGGCTCGACGGCCTGAAGGTGGCGTTCATGGGCGACCTGCGCTACGGGCGCACGGTGCACAGCCTCGCCAACGCGCTCCTGAACTTCGACGTGCAGCTCAGCTTCGTGGGACCGGAGAGCCTGCGCCTTCCCGACGTGCTGCGCCAGCGCGTCGAGGCGGCCGGCCGGCTGGGCTCCGAGGTGTCGAGCGTGGAGGAGCTGGACGAAGACATCGACGTCCTCTACGCCACGCGCATCCAGAAGGAGCGCTTTCCGGACCCGCTCGACTACGAGCGTGTCCGGAGCGCCTACCGCCTGACGCGGGCGTCGCTCGATCGCTTCGGCGACGACCTCAAGATCCTGCACCCCCTGCCGCGCGTGGACGAGGTGGCGATGGACGTCGACTTGCATCCGGGCGCGG
The DNA here is from genome assembly GCA_030618975.1 of Planctomycetia bacterium. Taxonomy (GTDB): domain Bacteria; phylum Planctomycetota; class PLA2; order PLA2; family JAEUHO01; genus JAUXCH01. Next base: position 1,392 of record JAUXCH010000824.1, on the reverse strand, counting down.
TCTACTTCGAGCAGGCGCGCAACGGCGTGACCGTCCGCATGGCGCTCCTGCACCTGATTCTCGGCGAAGGAGCGGATGCGTGAGAGGCCCCAAGGACTTCCGCCTCAGCGACGGCACCGTCATCGACCACCTGCCCGTCGGGACGGCGGCGCGCGCCCTCGAGGTCCTGAATCTTCCGCGGGGCGGCCCGGTGACCGTCGGGATGAACGTGCCGAGCACGACCTTCGGGAGGAAGGACATCATCCGCGTGGAAGGGGTGGAGCTCAGCAAGAGCGAGCTCGACCGGCTCGCCCTCCTGGGCCAGCGCGTCACCGTCAGCCTCGTGCGCGACGGCGACGTCGCCCACAAGGTGGTGCTCGAGACGCCGCTCGAGGTCGAGGGCATCCTCCGGTGCCCCAACCCGACCTGCATCACGAACCAGGAAGAGGTCGTGACGGTGTTTCACCGGATCGGCGACTTCCCCTACCGGTTCCGCTGCCACCACTGCGAACGTACGCGCTCCATCCACGAGGAAACGGAGGAAGCGCTGCCTACCCGTCGGTGAGATCACCGATGAGGCCGCCGGTGAGGCCGCCGGTGAGGGCACGGAGTGCGGCGTCGATCGCCGGCTCCAGCACGTCGTAGGCGGTCGCTCCCGCGCCGAGCTCGCGGCTGAAGAAGTGGTTCAGCCCTTCGAGCACCGTGAGCGCCGCGGTGGGGGGGAGCGCGTCCGACAGCTCGTCCACCGGCGCCACCACGTCGCGGTCGCCGACGAGGACGCGCGTGCGCACGGGGATCCGGCCCAACGCCTGGATGGCGGGCGCGTCGCGCGTGGCCTCGTCGAGGGGGCGTCCGAGGAGGAGGTTGCCGAAGTCGCGGGCCGTTTCCGGCACCTTCGTCGCGGGTGCGAGCAGCAGCAGCCCCGTGACGGGCGCCCGGGCGTCGCCGTCCGGCGAGACCGCGCGCGCGAGCTGTCTCGCCCCGTACGAAAACCCCGCGCCGAGCAGCGGCCCGTCCGGCACCGCCTCCCTCAACAGGGCCGAGGCGTGGCACACGTCGGCCAGGTGTCCGTCGTGGTCGTCGACGTCGCCCTCGCTCCGACGAACGCCACGGAAGTCGAACCGCAGCACCCTGAGGCCGGCGTGCGCGGCCCGCTCGGCCACCGCCACGACGACCGGGTGGTCCATGTTCCCGCCGTGTCCCGGGTGGGGGTGCGTCACCACGACGGCGCCGCGAGCTTCGCCCTCCGGCAGGTGGACGAACGCGTCGAGCACGTGCCCGCCGGAGTCGAAGGCGAACGGCTGGACGACGAGGGCCGCCGTCACGACGACGGCGCCCCTGGGGGGGGGGACTGCGTGGGCGGCTGTTGCGTGGGCGGGGGCGGCACCGGCTTGCCGTTGGAGGGGAGAGGCG
>JAUXCH010000282.1 GCA_030618975.1 Planctomycetia bacterium | reverse complement strand
CCGCGGAGCGCCAGGATCCGAACCCGTGCGGCGTCCGGATGCTCGGGCGGACGCGCGTCGAGGCAGAGCAGCGTGCCGTTCGTGTAGCCCTTGCGCGCACTGCTCAAGTGGCCTTGAGGGACCCGCGACCTGGGGCGGATGGGGTGCCGGCGCGTGAAGTCCCCGCGCATCGCCGGGTACGTGATCCGACCCTGGCACGCACCCGAGGTCGAGCGCCAGTCGAAGATCAGGACTTCGTCGCCGCGCTCGTAGAGGAGCGCTTCGAAGGGTGCCCGTCGCGGCACGGTGGTGGAGGCCTGGCGCGGCAGCAGGGCGAACGGATCTCCCCCGTGGTCACCCGGCAAACGCCCGGCACCCGTACCGTCGGGGTGCACGGTCCACACGTACATCCCGCCGCCGCCCGTCGGCTGCCACGAGGAGTACACCACCCGCCCGTCGCCGAGCACACTGGGGTCGACGTCGCACCCGGCACCGAACGTGATCCGGGTACCGCGCGCCTGGTCCGGTGCCTTGCGAAAGAGCGCCCACGCCGACCCCATGCCCTCGACCGGCCCCGGTTCGGTCAGCGCGCGCGCGTAGACGAGGCTGCCGTCCGGGAGCCACGCCCCGACACCGCAGTCGAGATCCTCGACGACCAACCGGCGCCGCGCGCTTCCGTCGAGCCGGCAGGCCCAGAGGCCGTACGGCTCGCCCTCCTGCTCCTTGCCCGTGAAGAGGATCTCCTCCCCATCGAAGCTCGCGACGGGCGCGCCGGCGGCGGCCATCCCCGCGGAGAGGTCGAGCGGCGGATCCCGGTCGAAGCGGACGATCCGGCTCCCGGTCGGATGGCGGACGCCGGGCTCCGGCAGGGAGCCTCGGCGTCCGTTCGGCACGATCTCGGTGACCGTCCCGGTGAGCGTGACCCCGGGCTCGCTCGTAGGGGCCCGGCTCTCGCCGCAGGAGGCGACCACGAGGAACAGGAGGGGCAGGAGGCCCCACGGGGCTCGGCGGATGCGGGTACCGATCGCGGGCACGCGCCCTACGATACGGATTCCGGGCCCTTCCTCCGACCGCAATCGTGAACCCGCTCCGTTTGGCGTATTCAAGAGAAGACATGTCCTCCGTCGTACCCCTCGATCCGCAGGTGAATCCCGGCTTCCTGAAGCTGGATCTCTACTGCCGGGGACTCCGTCTGCACGAGAGTTGCACGGTCGAGGACGACGGAGGCCGGCCCGTCCTGCGCGCGCGGGCCGGACTGGGATCGGGTCTGGAGCTCGTCCTCGATCCGGGCCTCTACGTGAACGTGCCCGCGGTCGAGGCGTTCGCCCAGGAGAGCCCCTACGAGCTGAGGCGCACGCCCGACGGTCGGTACGACCTCTACCGCGACGGCGAGCCGTGCACGCGGGTTCGCCTCTCACCACGTCCCGACTGGTACGACGCACTCACCTCGACGGGCAAGCCCATGCGGCGCATCGGCACGCTCCAGGGCACGTACCTCGGCGTCTATCCCGCTGGGGTCTGCCACTTCTGGGTGCAGAGCGAGAGGCGGCTCGCCCGCGAGAACTGCCGCTTCTGCTCGGTCGGCCTGAACCTCGGCGTCGACGAGGAGCACGGCAAGAGCGTCGACGAGGTGCTCGAGGTCGTCCACGCGGCACGGCGCGAGAGCGGCATCACCTACGTCGACTTCAACACCGGCCACTACGACGGGTCGGAGTTCCTCGAGGTTCTCGAGCCGTACGTCAGGCGCGTGAAGGAGGAGACCGGCCTCCTCGTCGGCGTGCAGACGCCCCCCTTCGCCCACGAGCCGGACTACGCGCGCCTCCGCGCCCTCGGCGTCAACCGGGTCAGCTTCTGCTTCGAGGTGTTCGACCCGGAGGTCTTCCGCGCGCTCTGTCCCGGCAAGGCCCGGGTGTACGGCCTCCAGGGCTACCTCCAGGCCGTCTCCACCTGCACGGCACTCGCGCCGAGGAAGCGCTTCACGCTCGACCCGTGGGTCGTGAACGGCGAGTTGATCGCAGGGCTGGAAGCCCCGGAGAGCTCCATCGCGGCGATCGACTGGCTCACCGAGCGCGGCGCCATCCCCACCGTCTGCGTGTTCCGCCCGCTCGCCGGCACGCAGCTCGAGGATCGTGCGCCACCCGCCACCGCGGACATGGTGCCGGTCTTCGCCGCGCTCTGGGACCGGTGCATGGAGCACCGCCTGCCCATCGGCGTCGCACCGAACATCCTCGTGAGCCTCGTGATGCTCCCCGAGGAGTGCCGCTGGCTCGTGCAGGACGAGAACGTCCTGCGCCGGCACCGCGCGCAGTCGAGGCGCCTCGCGGCGATGCGGGCGATCTTCAGGCCCGCGTTCCGGGCCGGACTGCGCTTGAGGCGTCGACCCACGCGCGCATCGTGAAGGACGCGCGTCGGGGGGCTACTCCGGACTGAGCCGCATGTGCACGAGTCTCTCGTCGAGGTCGGCCTCGGCGTCTCCCGCGCCCGGAGGACGGGGCACGTCGGAGTCGAGGAACCGACTCGCCCAGAACCGTAGGAACTGGTCGCGCCCGATGACCCAGCGCGATCCTTCCTTGCGCCACGGGCCGAGCTTCCCCTCCTGGATCTTCCTACGGACCGTCCGCTCCCCGAGACGCAGCTCGGGCGCGACGTCGCGCGGCGTCAGGAGATCCGCCTGTCCCCCGTCCGGCTTGGCGTGGTTGTTGGCCAGGTCGAGCCGGTCCCAGCCGCGGGGCGCCTGCAGCGCCGTTTGGACGTCCGCGAGGATCGCCTCGCGGAACTTGCGCAGCATGTCGACCCAGCCCGCTGCCGTCGTCGTGCGGTAGAGGCCCTTGCGGTAGTCGCGCACGAACGACTTGAGCTGGTTCTCGCGCTCGGCGACCTGGTAGAGGGACCAGCCGCTGCGCCCCCCCTGCGTCGCGCGCTCGGCGGCTTCGCGAACAACCGACGTGCGCGCGATGTAGGGCACCTCGACGGGCGCGCCGATGCTCGTGTCGGGGCTCGTCTCCGCCAGCGCATCGAAGGGCCCGAGGAGCGCGTCGAACAGCATGCCGACGGACTCCAGGACCTGCACCAGTGCCTTCCGGGCGGCGGGGGCGTCACCTCGCGTCATCGTCACTCCTCGTGCGCGCTCCTCGTGGCGCAGGGTCACTCTTCCATGGAACTCGGGCCCTGTCCATCGCCCCCGCCCCGCCGCACGCGCGCGAACCGGGTCAGGTAGTCCACGCCCGCGACCAGGCTGGATGCGGCCGCCAGGAGGAAGATCGGAAGCCGCAGGGCTTCCAGGGACGCCGTGAGCAGGACCACGAAGAAGGCGAACACGAAAAGCGTCGTGATCTTCCCCCACCGACGCGCCGGCATCGAAGCGAACGCGGCCCACTCCCGGCGTACCGCGAAGTGGAACACGGTGAACGCGACGGCCACGTCGCGAACGAGGAGGACGGGAACCTGCCACCAGGCAAGCGCACCGTCGGACGCGAGCGTACAGAGCACCGAGAGGACGAACGTCTTGTCTGCGAAGGCGTCGAGCAGGCCGCCGACCGCGCTCTGAGCCCCGAAGCGGCGCGCGAACCACCCGTCGAGCCAGTCCGTGGCGGCGCTCACCAGGACCACGGGCAGGCGCGCCGGTCCAGGCAGGAACGGGAACACGGCGGCCAACACGAGTCGAAGGCCGGTCAACTCGTTGGGAACCAGACGAATCCACCCCACGGCCTTCGACGCCATGCACCCACGATACTCGCCGGCCGCCCGCGAAGGGTCCCGGGGGTATCGCCCAGCGCGCGAAATTCGTAAGATGGGCGCGGCGGAACACAGGCCGCAAGGCCGCAGCTTGCCCCACGGCCGACGTTTCGCTCGCGTCGGTCGTTTGCGCCCGCGGGGGCGCGTCGGGAGTGCAAGCCATGCCGCTCAATCGCGTGACGGAATACCTCGAGGACGCACACGTCTCCTACGAAGTGGTGCATCACCACGTCGACTACACCGCCCAGGAGACGGCGGCGGACACCCAAACGCCCGGACGGGAGTTCGCGAAGACCGTCGTCCTGGGACTTCCCGGCGGGCACGCCATGGCCGTCGTGCCCGCTCTCTACAAGGTGGACCTGGAGAAGATCCGCCAGGGGATCGGCAGCCGCCAGGTGCGGCTCGCCGAGGAGGAGGTCATGGCCCGACTGTGCCCGGACTGCGACGTCGGGGCCGAGCCGCCCTTCGGAAACCTGTACGACATGCCCGTCTTCGTCGACCCCACGTTGGCGAAGGACGAGTTCATCACGTTCAACGGTGGCACCCACGCGGATGCCATCCGGATGCGCTTCAGCGACTACGAGCGTCTCGTCCACCCCACGATCATGGACATGGTCGTCGAACGCTAGCCGCCTCGTCGCGGAGGGGTGCGGTTGCGGCAGCGTGACCGGCCCCGGATCCCCATGGACGACACCTACACCGTCTCGACGCGCTACTGGCACCGGCTGGAGGACGGCCGTGTCCAGTGCGACCTGTGCCCCCGAATGTGCCAGCTGCGCGAGGGGCAGCACGGCTTCTGCTTCGTCCGTGCGTGCCGGGACGGCGAGGTGGTGCTCACCACGTTCGGACGCGCCAGCGGATTCTGCGTGGACCCGATCGAGAAGAAGCCCCTCAACCACTTTCTCCCGGGTACGCCCGTGCTCTCGTTCGGCACCGCGGGCTGCAACCTCGGCTGCCGCTTCTGCCAGAACTGGGACATCAGCAAGTCCCGCGAGGTCGACACGCTCTCCGCCGAGGCGTCCCCCGAGACGATCGCCCGGGCCGCCGAGGAGCTGGGCTGCGCATCCGTCGCGTTCACCTACAACGACCCCGTGATCTTCCACGAGTTCGCCGTCGCCGTGGCCCAGGCCTGCCACGCGGGCGGGATCCGGACCGTGGCCGTCACCGCCGGCGAGATCTCGCCCGAGCCCCGGATCGAGTTCTTCCGGCACATGGACGCGGCCAACATCGACCTCAAGGCCTTCACCGAGCGCTTCTACCGGTCGCTCTGCGCCGCCTCCCTCGCCCCCGTGCTCGACACCCTCCGCTACGTCCACCACGAGACCGACTGCTGGCTCGAGCTCACCACGCTGCTGATCCCCGGCGAGAACGACGACGAGGCCGAGATCGACGAGATGACCCGCTGGGTCGTCGAGGAGCTCGGCCCCGACGTCCCCATGCACTTCACGGCGTTCCACCCCGATTGGCGGATGCGGGGACACGCCCCGACACCCCCCGCGACGCTCCACGAGGCCCGGTCCATCGCGCGTCGAAACGGCGTCCGCTACGCCTACACGGGCAACGTCCGCGACCTCGCGGGCGGGCGCACGGAGTGTCCGTCCTGCTCCGCCGTCCTCATCGGCCGCGACCAGTACCTCCTGACGACCTGGCACCTGGACGAGAACGGCTGTTGCCGGACCTGCGGAGCGCCGTGCGCCGGCGTGTTCGACGCCGGACCGGGGCACTGGGGCCCGCGCCGGCTCCCCGTCCGGCTCGACGCGTACCGCGTGGAGGAACGATGAGAAGCGAACGCATTCCCGCCGTCGCCGGTCTCTTCTACCCCGCGTCCCCCGGGGAACTCGAGCGCGACGTCGCCGCCTACCTCGCGCGCGCCGAACCGGAGGGCGACGCGCCCAAGGCGCTGATCGTGCCCCACGCCGGGTTCGTCTACTCCGGCCCCGTCGCGGCGTGGGGCTACCGGAGCCTGGAGCCGCACCGCGCGACGGTGAAACGCGTCGTGCTGATCGGCCCGGCACACCGCGCCCTCTACCAGGGCATCGCCACGAGCGGGGCCGACGCCTTCGTGACGCCCCTCGGGCGCGTACCCGTCGATCGCGACGCCGTGAAGGTGGCGGAGGCGCTGCCCCGCGTCCTTCGCCACGACGCCGCGCACAGGCCCGAACACAGCTTGGAGGTCCACCTCCCCTTCCTGCAGATCGTGCTCGACGAGTTCTCGATCGTCCCCCTGCTGGTCGGCGACTCGTCGCCGTCCGAGGTCGCCGACGTGCTCGAGGCCCTCTGGGGCGGCGAGGAGACGCTCCTCGTCGTCTCGTCCGACCTCAGCCACTACCACGACTACGCCACGGCGCGCGTCCTCGACCGCGAGACCTCCGAGGCGATCGAAGCGTTCGACACGGCGCCGATCCACGGCCGCCGCGCGTGCGGACACCTCCCCATCAAGGGCCTCCTCCTGCTGGCGGAGCGGCGGGGCATGCGCGTCACCCGCCTCGACCTGAAGAGCTCGGGCGATACCGCGGGGCCACGCGACCAGGTGGTCGGCTACGGGACCTGGGCGTTCACGGAACCCTGACCGCGGAAGGCCGACCGGGTCAGTCTTCGGCTTTCCCCTCGAGTTCCCGGGTCGCCTCGCGGAGCGCGGCCAGGGACTTCTTCAGGAGGCTGGGGAGACGGCCCCGCCTCCGCGTCCACTGCCCCTTCTCGATCCCCTCGGCGGTACCGCCGCGGCAGAACTCCGTCTCCGCCCGGTCCGCGTAGAACCGGAGGATCCGGAACTCGTGCGGGACTTCGCCGAGCGCGTCCGTCGACAGGCACAGGGCCTGCAGGCCCGGATCCACCAACTCGAGGTTCACGTGGATGTGTCCGGAAAGGACCAGGACGACGGACGGGTGCGCGGCGATCAGCGCCTTCACGTCCTCGGCCCTCGGCATCAGGAGCTCCACGCCGTGCGAGCGTTTCGCCGCCCGGCGCACGAACTCCGGGCAGATCACCAGACGGTGCGTGCAGAAGACGGT
>JAUXCH010000484.1 GCA_030618975.1 Planctomycetia bacterium | reverse complement strand
TCGTCTTCCGGGTCCAGGTCCCGGCCACGATCCTGTTGCCGGTGTCCGTCGGAAGGTAGGCGTCTCCGGTCCACGAGGACTCGTAGTCGCGGTGCGTCCACTCCGCCGCGAGGGCGGGGGCCGCCACGAGGGCCGCCAGTGCGACCGCGCCGAGAATCCAGAGGCTCTTCTTCATCACTTCGTCTTCTCCCGTTTCGTTGACCAAGGGGGAGTCGTCGGCGAAGGGAACTCCCGCGTCACCACCACGCCCGCTGATGCGGGTACGCCGTGCCCCAAGGGATCCCGGCGACAGGCCCACGCCTGGCCGGTTCGGCGTCTCTCTCCCCAACTCTCACGTTCGAGCGTGCCAGGCTTCCGCCCGGCACCCGCGCGTGGGCCCCGTCCCAGGCCCTCCGTACGTATATCGCCAAACGCACGCCAGACCGGACACGCAAGATCTCGAAATTCCGGCGCAGGCCCGCGACGCGGCAAACCCTCGGCGGTAGCCGCCTGCTTCTCTCGCACGGACCATGAAAAGTGTCGTGGCCTGGGAAGCTCTTCATGGTCGTTGCGCCCTGCGTCAGGAGAGCAGGTCGCACTTCCGCATCGTACGCCACGGGATTTCGTGTCCCCCGTGCTTCCGGAGCGCCACTCCGGGGGTGGCGGGCGAGCGCGATCGGGCGTTCCGGCCGGCGAGCTCGCCGCGGGGCCGCAAGGAGGGTACGACGATGAAGCGATTGTGCGGCGTTGCACTGTGCGTCCTTCTGCTCGCGGGATGCGGAGGGGGAACGACCGGCTGGACGGGGGACCTCGGGTCTCCTCCGCTCACGGTCATGACGCAGAATCTCTACTACGGGGCGGATCTCCGGCCGGCCATCACCGGCATCGTGTTGGGGGATCCGGACATGATCGTGGGCAGCGTGACCCAGATCTGGGCGACCGTCCAACTCAACGACTTCCCAACGCGCGCCATCGCCGTCGTGAACGCGATCGAGGTCGCTCGGCCGGACGTGATCGGACTGCAGGAGGTGTCGGTCTTTCGCTCCCAGTACCCGTCGGATGCATTCACCGGCAATCCCACGCCGGCCACGCACGTCGAGCTCGACATGCTCGAGGTGCTGCTCGACGAACTGGCCAGGCGAGGTCTCGAGTACGAAGCGGTGGTCGCCATCGACAGTTTCGACTTCGAGTTCCCGCGGCTCCGAGCCGACTTCGAGCTCGAAGACCTCCGCCAGACGGACCGCGAAGTGATCCTGGTGCGCACGGACCTCCCCGCGTGGCGACTGAAGGTCCTCGACGCGTTCGGAAGCACGTTCGAAACGAATGCCGGCATCCCGGGCATGGGGGAGATTCCCGCGGCGTGGGCGGGTGTGGATCTGCGAGTTTGCGGGCAGACGCTCCGCGTCCTCTCCGCCCACCCGGAGGCCGACTACCCCGAGATCCGGTACGCGCAGACCCTGGAGCTGATCGAAGGTCCGGCGGCGGTGGAGTTCCCCGTCGTGCTGATGGGCGACATGAACACGGACGCCGCGGCCATACCTCCCTGGGCCGCCTACGAGTTGCTCGTGGCCTCCGGCTTCGAGGATGCCTGGCTGCTCGCCGGCCCACCGGAGATCGGCTACACGTGGGGGCGCAGCGAGTTGCTGAACGACCCGGCTGATACCCTCTACCAGCGCCTCGACCTGGTGCTCGTCGGCGACCACCTCGGCGTCGACCGGGTCGAGTGCGTGGGCGAAGACCTCGAGGACTGCGTGGGGGGGCTCTGGCCTTCCGATCACGCCGGGCTGGTCGCCCAGGTGAGGATCTTGCGCTAGAGCAGGTCGTACTTCCGCATCTTGCGCCAGAGCGTGTTGCGGGAGATCCCCAGCTCCGCGGCCGTCCTCTGCCGATGCCCCGCGTGCTTCGCCAGGGTCTCGCGAATGAGTTCCGCTTCCGCGAGCTTCAACGGCTTCGTCTCGAACGCCAGGGCACGGGTCCGTTCTCCCACCTCCTCGAGGATGTGGGCCGGGAGGTCCTCCATCTGGATGAGATCGCCGGCACACACGACGAACCCGTGCTCGATCGCGTTCTCGAGCTCGCGGACGTTGCCCGGGAAGTCGTAGGCCAACAGTGCGGCCATCGCGCTCTCGGTACAGCGTTGGATGCGCCGCCCCTGCAGGGCATTGAAACGGGCGATGAAGTGGGGGACGAGGAGGGGGATGTCGGCTCGGCGCTCGAGGAGCGGGGGGAGGAAGACGCGCACGACGTTGAGCCGGAAGTAGAGGTCCTGCCGGAATCGTTTCCTGCGCACCTCCTCCGCGAGGTCCGTGTTCGTGGCGGCGAGAATCCGTACGTCGGCCTTGACGGACGCGGTGCCGCCGAGCGGCTCGTATTGGCGGGTCTGGAGAACTCGCAGGAGCTTCGCCTGCATGGGAAGCGAGAGGTCGCCGATCTCGTCGAGCAGGATCGTGCCCTTCTCCGCGAGCGCGAACCTGCCCGGCTTGTCCGTCTTCGCGTCCGTGAAGGCGCCCTTCCGGTAGCCGAAGAGCTCGGACTCGAGGAGGGTGTCGGGCAGTGCACCGCAGTTCACGGCCACGAACGGCTGGTTCGATCGCGAGCCGAGATCGTGGATTGCGCGCGCGACCACCTCCTTGCCGGTGCCCGATCCCCCCTCGATGAGCACGGTGCTGTCGCTGCGCGCCAGGAGGGGCAGGACGTCGAACACCTTGCGCATGGCCGGGCTCTTGCTCACGAGGTCCTCGAACACGTAGCAACCGGTGATCTGTCGCCGCAGCTCCCGCTCGAGCGTGAGGTCCCTGAACATCTCCACGCCGCCGCGGACCCCCCCGGCCTCGTCCACCAGCGCCGCGGTGGAGATGGAGACCGGGACCTTGCGTCCGCTCTTCGAGGTGATCGTGACCTGCCGGTCCTCCGCGCGCTCCCCGGTGCGGATGCTCTGCTTCAGGAGACAGCCCTCATCGCAGAGGTCGGCCACGAAGACCTCGTGACACGGCCTCCCGATCGCCGCCCGGCGTCTCCACCCCGTGATCTCCTCCGCCTTGCGGTTGAAGGACGTGATCGTCCCCTCGGCGTCGATCGTGAAGATGCCGTGGGAGATGTTGTCGAAGATCAGCGGCAGGTAGGCGTCATCGACCTCACTCATGACTCGGACTCCGCCAAACGGGTCTCGGGCTTCGCCGGCATTGTCTCACGGCGTTCCACAAGTGAGACAAATGTGTCACATATGTCTCGATTTCGTGATGTCTCTGTCCTGTGTCCCGGGCTCCCCGATGGCTGCATGCGTACATAAGCATAGATGCACGAAGGACTTGGGATCGAAGGGCGGCCACGGCACGGACCTTGCCATGCCGGGGGATCGGGCAGCGGCAGACGTACGGCAAGGAGGTGACGTGACAGGCCCGATCTCCTACTACCTCGAGCCTCTCGAGAAGACCGACCTGGCCGAGCGCTTCCTCGAAGCCTTCGGAGCGATCCTGGAGCACTCGAACTACGACCTGGTGCTCGACGCCTACGCCAAGATCGGGACGAAGTGCGCCCGGTGCACGGATCTGTGTCCGGTGTACCAGGTGAGCGGCGATCCCGACGACATCCCCTGTCGTCGGTCCGAGCTGCTCCTGAGCGTCTACCGCCGGTACTTCACCGGCTGGGGACGCTGGAAGGGACGGCTCCTCGAGCCCTTCGAACTCACGGACGAGATGGTGTACGAGATGGGGGAGTCCGCCTATCGCTGCACGGCCTGCCGGCGGTGCAAGCTCGAGTGTCCCATGGGCATCGACCACGGGCTGATGACCCACCTCATGCGGTGGATCCTGGCCGAGATCGACATCGTGCCCAAGGCGCTGGTCGTGTCCGTTCGCGAGCAGCTGGAAGGGAAGACGGGGAACACGTCGGCGATTCCGGCTCCGGCGATGGTGGACAACTGCGAGTTCCTCGAAGAGGAGATCGAGGAGATGTACGGCGTCAAGGTGAAGTTCCCGATCGACGTCGAGGGGGCGGAGTGGGTGTTCTTCCCGGCGGTCTCGGACTACCTCCTCGAGCCGGAGACCCTGATGGGCAATGCGGCGGTGATGGCCGCCACGAACGGGTCCTGGACGATCGGCACGGAGTACTTCGACGGCATCGACTACGGCCTCTTCTACAGCGATCGCATCCTCGCGCGCACGGTCCGCCGCGAGGCCGCGGAGATCAAGCGACTGGGGGCGAAGGGGGCGCTCATTGGCGAGTGCGGCCACGCGACCCGAGCTGCGAAGGGCTTCATGGCGACGTTCTGCGGAGGCGAGCAGGCTCCTCCGGTCCTCAACATCATGCAGTACACGCACAGGATGCTGAAGGAGGGCAAGCTCAAGCTGAAGAGGGGGGTGATCGAGGAGCGCACGACGTACCACGACCCCTGCAACATCGCGCGCACCGGTTGGATCACGGAGGAGCCGCGCGAGATCCTCGAACACATCTGCACCGACTACGTCGACATGTACCCGAACCGCGAGCACAACTACTGCTGCGGCGGCGGCGGCGGGACGGTCTCGGTGGACGAGATCCGGGAGTTCCGCACGAAGACGGGGGGGAAGAGGAAAGCGGACCAGATACGCGCCACCGGCGCGAAGCTCCTCGTGGCTCCGTGCGCGAACTGCAAGAAGCAGCTTCGAGAGGTCTGCGAGGA
>JAUXCH010000726.1 GCA_030618975.1 Planctomycetia bacterium | reverse complement strand
GGATCTGGAGGCCCGCACGGCCGATGAGGTCCCTGTGGTGAAGGTCGAGGCCAAGCTGGGTGCAGAACTCGGCGTGAGCCAACTGCAGTCCTATGTCGCGGACCTCAAACGTCGGGGCCCGCAGGGCGTGCTGCTTGTGCTCGTTCCTGCCCGGCGGACCGACGAAGCCACGAAGGTGGTCTCTGGGGCGCTCGGCCTCTCAGGACCGGGGCCTTGGCCGGGGAGCGACGAACGCCGCTTCGGGGTTGTCGTCACCTCCTGGGACGACCTCTTCGACGTCCTTGGACGGCGTGGGACGGATCGGTCTCTCCACGAACTCGAGCAGCTCCAGGCGATGTATCGCGTGCTCAGCGGAGACTACATCGCGCCGCTGGCCGGCATCGAGGATCTGCGCCACTGGAGGGAGCGTGAGACCGACTTCCTCGACGTGGTGGATCAGGTCACCCGTCGACTGACGACGCACCACAAGGTCTATCCGACGGGGGTCGAGCCGCTTGAGCATGTTCCGGAGGGGCTCGAGCCCAAGGGCTACAACCGCCGCTACGTCTGCCGCCCCAACGGCGACGCCATGTCCTTCTTCTCCATCGGCGTCCGGGATTCGTTCGCGGAGTGGGTAACTCCCATCTGGCTGCGGCTTCACGGAGACACAGGGAACTTCGCGCTCATCCGCCAACGCGTCGAAGCATCATCCCTGCGGTGGCTCGACAGCGGTGGAAACATCTGGATCCCACTGGATGTCCCGCTCGGCGTCTCGGGCGAACTGATGATCGAGGCGCTTGTCGAGCAGGCAGAGCAGGTTGTGCGGGTCGCCCACCAAGTCGATTGACGGCACCGGAGGCTGGTCGACTCGACGGAACCGTTCTGCTCCTTCTTGCCGAGCCGCACGGAACTGCACCCCCCCTGACCAGGCAACGGGCCAGGCGAGTTTCGGCTGGGATGGCCGGGCGGGGTGCTGCAGGGGGCTGCGAGAACTCGGACAGGATCTGCAGATCGTCTCGGTTCACAGCACGGCAGACGGTCGCATCGGCCGGGACAAACAGTGTCCAACCCTGGACCGGGTGCCGGTCGCCGAGCCGGGCCCTACTTCGCGACCTTCTCCGCCTGCGGCGCATTCCACGTCTTCAGCTTCTCGAGATCCGGCACGTACACGCGCAGAATGATGTCGAGGTCCAAGTCCCCGCGGGTGATCGGCAGCCAATTCTCCACGGGCACGCCGTCCGGCTTCTCCGCCGCCACGTGGATCTCGATCCCGCCGTCCTCACCGAGCTTCATCCCCCCGTTGAGCCCGACGCTGTACTTCTTCCGGTCGTTGGGGATGAAGAAGCCGTTCTGCCGATCGTAGAGCGTCAGCGACCAGAACGCCTTCGACGGCGGCAGTTCGTCGGGGGCCATCCGGATCACGTAGTCGTGCTGCGCACTCAGCGCCTCACCGTCCGCCGTCGAGACCACGGGATAGTGAGCCTCGATCATCGGAAGGCCGATCGGGCCGATGACGGAAACCATGAGGATCGCTTCGAGGGTGGTCTTTCCCTTCGGCTGAAGCAGGAGCGGGGCCAGGTTGACCATCTTCTGCGGGTTCGTGAGGACGGCCAGGTTCTCCTTCTGGATCTTCACTGCGGTGGCGCGGAAGCGGTCCCCGTCGATGTTCGTCGCAGCCGCCGGTTCGTAGCTCTTTCGGGGCTCGACGCCGATGAGCTTCCAGGCGGCCAGGACGCCCTGATCCAGTTCGTCCTCCGCGTCGAAGGACACGTGGTTCGCGACGAACTGCATGACCTCGACGAAGTTGTTCCCGAAGACGTCCGCGTCCGTCTTCCCGAAGGTCGGGAAATCGACGTCGTCGATCGGCTTCGCCGTCCCGCCACGGAACTCGGACAGCGTCTGCATCTTCACGGTCTTCATGACCTCGACGATCTGCCCGTACTTCTCCGGTTCGTTCGCGTGGGGCATCACGCGGAAGACGACGATGACGAAGTCGCCGGTCATCTCGAACGTCCGATCCACGCCCTCGACGGGCTCTCCGCCGTAGCCCTCCGTCCTCTCCGAGTAGAAGAGCACCTTCTCGGGCTTCATGAAATCGCCGGTTCGCGTGGTCAGGGGAACGTTGACGTAGTGGTCGTAGGCGGCCGTCATGAGGGACGTGTAGAGAGACCCGAACACCGGACAGTCGAGGACGACCGGCTCCTTGCGCAGGTCCAGCATGCAGGTGATGTAGAGCGAGTCGTTGTTGGGCCGGGCGATCCCCTTCATGTTGTGATCGAGCAGCCGAGTCGCCGCGAAGAGCTTGTTGAAGCCCCCCGTGGACATCGGGCTGCTCTCGTCGAGCGCAGCCTTCTGGATCACGTTGTAGAGCGCCACGTACGGGTAGGAGCGCCGCACGATGTCCTCGACTTGCGCGTCCGTCAACGCTCCGTCCCCGCTCGTGTCGGTCGCCTTCCCGCCACAACCGGCAGAGACGACAACAGCCGCCAGCACCACCCACGCGAGGTTCCAGGATCTATGGATCATCTCGTCCTCCCTAGGAATCGGAAACCGCGGACGCGCACCCCAGATCCTGTATCCCGCATCGTGGCGGGTGTCAATCCCCTCCGGAATCCGGCCTTCGATGCCCCCTCCTCTTGGTCTCCTCACTCACATCCGTGAGTCCCTCAGCGGTAGCTCCTCGACGGAATCACATCCGCCTGATTGCCTGAGTTGGGTGTTGACAACGCTCCCTCCCTCGAGCCGGTCACTGACCGGAGAAGGGACGAGCGATGGACGAGAGAGAAGGACGGATCTTGGTGATGACGCCCCGGCCGAGGAGCGAGGCGTAGGCGACGTGCTCGTCCTGGCCCGCCAGGAGCCGCACTATGCGCTGCCCCGCGTCTCCTGGTTGAACCGCCCGCCTGCGCCTCGCGGGACGGACAGGGTCGTCCAGCGGTCGCCGGCCAGCTCCTTGGCGCGTTGGACGATCTGGCCGACGTGGTACGCGTAGTGGGTCAGCTGCCGCTGGATCG
>JAUXCH010000728.1 GCA_030618975.1 Planctomycetia bacterium | reverse complement strand
GTGGTCGTTCACCTGGATGTGCCCGTGGGAGACGAGCTGACGGGCCTGCCAGATCGTCCGGCCGAACGAGGCGCGGCGGATCACGTTGTCGAGGCGGCGCTCGAGGAGCTCGTTGAGCTTGTCGACCGTGTTCGTCCGCGTACGGCTCGCCTCGGCCATGTAGCGCCGGAACTGCTTGTCGCTGAGGTGATAGAAGAAGCAGAGCTTCTGCTTCTCGATCAGGCGCTCCGCGTACAGGGAGATCCTGCGACGACGTCGGAAGCCGTGTTGCCCCGGGCCGCGCTCGGTGTCGGCCTTCATGTGCTTGGGGGTCTCGGCGATCGGCGCGCGAACGCGCTTGCTCAGGCGAACCTTCGGTCCGGTATAACGGCCCATTCGGAGCTCCGGGGGGCGATGCCCTTCAGAATCGATGCGGAAGCCCCGAAGGTTATGCGGCGGGCCTGCCCCCGGCAAGTCGGGGCCCGGGCGTGGCGGGAGTTGCGGGGTGGGCGGAGGCGGGCCCTTCGCCATCTTGGCCTCCCGTCGTCCTGCCGTAGCCTCTCGGATCCCCCCCAGGAGAAGCCCCGATGCCCCGAGCCCGCCCCCTGGTCCCGACGGCGGCCCTGGTCCTGCTGGGCCTGGCCCTGGCCCCTCTCGCCCCGGAAGCCGGCGCCGAGGAGGACGTCCTGCGCATCCCCACCACCTACCGGACGCACGACGAGCACGCCGGCCGGGCGGCCGGGAGCCGGGGCGACCTCCTGGCCGACGTCCAGGACACCGGCGCGGTGGATCTCGGCGAGACCCCGCCTCCCGGGACGGGCGCCGTGCCGCCCGGCCGACTCCGGTACGGGACCCTCGAGGTCGGTCCGCGCCGCCTCCTGGTCGCGCTGGGGGAGGCCGAGGACGGGGCTGCCGTGCTGGCCGTCGATCTCGACGGGGACGGGAACCTGCGGGGCCCCCAGGAGGTCGTGAAGTCCGCCGGTCGGGCCGGGCGTTCGGAGGGGCGGGCGACCCTGCGGTGGAGGTTTCCCACCCAGCGCTTCGGCTCCCTGAAGCTCGACATCTCGTTTCGCCAGGTCGTTCGGGCTTTCAACGGCGTGCAGATCACCGCGTCCCCCGCGCCTCTCGAGCTGACGGAGGCACCGCCCGCCGGCTGCCGCGCGGTGAAGGTCGGCGGGCACGTCCGCTACGCCTCGGTCGACACGGCGCAGGGTCCGCGCGGCGTGGCGTTCGTCCGCGGCGAGGGCGAGCGGCTCACGGTCCTCCTGGACCTCGACGGCAACGGCACGCTGGGCGAGGCCGGCGAGATGCTGGCCGCGCCGGTGCAGGCCCGCGAGCCGGGCGCGACCTTCTGGCAGACGAGCGAGGTCCAGGTCGGGGGCACCTCCATGGCCTTCGCCTACCAGGAGCTCCCATCCCTGGCCCAGGCCGGTTGGTCGGCGCGGGCCGTCGGCGCGCGCCGCGGCACCGTCACGGTGGGCGGCGAGAGCTATCAACTGCACCTCCTCGACGCCGACTTCGACGGGTCGTGGACCTCGGCCGGCGACTTCTGGTGGTTCGGGCCGGCCCCGTGGCTCGAGCGGTTCACGCAACTCCTGCCGATCTCCATGGTCGAGACGAGCGCGGCCTTCCCGCTCACGCCGCCGTGGCGGCTGATCTCCGTGGACGCCGAGGGCAACGCGGTCGTGATGAGGGACCTGCAGACCACGGACTGCGACGCCTACTTCCACGAGC
This sequence comes from Planctomycetia bacterium, assembly GCA_030618975.1. Taxonomy (GTDB): domain Bacteria; phylum Planctomycetota; class PLA2; order PLA2; family JAEUHO01; genus JAUXCH01. The sequence continues at coordinate 1,266 of JAUXCH010000728.1, read as the reverse complement.
GCACCGAGCGTGTCAACACGACCCGTTGGTTCCCCGCCTTCCAGCAGGGCACGGCCTTCGAGCAGAAGTGGAAGATCGATGCCACGCGGCCGAAGGCGGCCGCGGCGCCGCATTGGCACCACGGGACGCGCGTCGAGGACGCCTTGGCGCTCGCGCGCGCCGAGAAGAAGCCCGTCCTCGTCGACTTCGAGGCGGACTGGTGCAGCAACTGCAAGCGCTGGGACTACCACGTCTACGCCGACGCCGAGGTCGCCGAGCTGCTGAAGCAGTTCGTGCTCTTCAAGATCAACGTCGACTTCAACTTCTCGAACGACGTCGTCCCCTACGGCGGAAAGAACCCGCCCTACCTCCTGTTTCTCGACTCGGAGGGGAAGCCGCTCGTGAGCTTCCCCCAGGTGGACAGGCAACTCCAGCCGACGGGGCAGACGATCGCCGGGTTGGCGCACTTCCAGCGCCCGGCCGACTTCGCCCAGACCCTCCGCCGAGCACTGGCCGCACGCAAGCCGGGACGCTGACCGGCGAAGGAAGCCGCGCGTCGTCCACGCGGCGCGGAGTCGCGGGGGCGACGGCGCCTACTTCGCGCGGGCGGCCTTCCTGGGTCCCTCTGTCGCCGGCAGGATGCGTACATTCAGTTTCCCCCCCAGAGCCGATGCCACGCGGTCGAGGAGATCGAGGGACGGGAGTTCGCGGGCCTCGCCACGTTCGAGGCGGGAGATGTTCGGCTGGCGTGTCCCCACTCGCTCCGCGAGGTCCGTCTGCGTCATCCCGGCCTGCTCGCGAAGATCGTGGATCGTCTGTGCCAATTCGAGTCGCATGCGTGCGAGCTCGACACCCCGGCGACGTTCGGTCCGCTGCCCGGTGTGAGCGATTCGGCGCAGGAGGGCTTCAGAGGGCTTCCGAGTGGGTTGCTTGCGGCTCATGTCTCATCCCATCTCACGCCAGCAACAAGCCGTGCTCGCGTGGGTGAAGGCGGTACCTGCGCAGGCGTCGCCTTGCCAGGCGCATCTGTGAACGAGGTACCGGACCTTGCTTCTTGACGATCCCGTGGGTCAGGACGGCGATCCCGCGGCCCTCGAATGCGTAGAGCATGCGAACCTGGATTCCGCCTTCTCGGCACCGCAACTCGAAGAGACCCTCACCCAGGGGGGCGGAGTGAGGGCGACGCAGGCGGTGCCCCTGCTCCGAGAGCAGGTCGAGGAGTGCCAGGCATCCGTCGTAGGCCGTGACGTGGTCCCTGCGCAGTCCGTCCAGAAACCCGACGAGTTG
>JAUXCH010000795.1 GCA_030618975.1 Planctomycetia bacterium | reverse complement strand
TCGAGTTTGCGCCCGCGAGAAAACACAGCGCCTGTGTCTCATCGGACATCTCGGTTCGGCCGGCGGAGCGGACCTGGTGCACGCGACGGACTTCGTGAGCCTCCCCGTCCGGTTGCGGGGCCTGCCCCTGGTCGCCACCGTGCACGACGTCCTCTTCGAGGACCTGCCCGGGTGCTACACGGCGGACATGCGGCGCGGGCTGAGGACCGTGACCGAACGCCTCGTCCGGCGGGCCACGCGACTCATCGTGCCCTCCGTGCGTTCGCGGGACGCGCTCCTCGCGCACCACGCCGTCGATCCCGCCACGATCGACGTGATCGAGCACGGCGTCCCGGGCCTCCCGGACGCGGCGCCGGCGCGTGAGTACGGGCCGGACTACGTCCTGTTCGTCGGGACGCTCGAACCCCGCAAGAACCTCGCGCGACTGCTCGCTGCGCACGCCCGGCTCGATGCCCGGGTCCGGCTCGTGGTGGCGGGCGCCCGGGGCTGGATGGACGACGCCCTCGTCGAGGACCTGGCGTCGCGGCCGCGCGTCCACTGGGAGCCGGCCGCCGGCGCGGCGCGCCTCGCCGCCCTCTACCGCGGCGCGCGCCTGCTGGCCTACCCGTCGCTGGGCGAGGGCTTCGGGCTCCCCGTCCTGGAGGCGATGTCGGAGGGGTTGCCCGTGGTCGTCGGCGCGGACACCGCGTGCGCCGACCTGGCCGGGGACGCCGGCCTCGCGGTCGATCCGCTGGACGTCGACGCCCTCGCCGGCGCACTGCAACGGCTCCTCGACGACGTGCCCCTCGGGCGCGCGTTGGGCGAGCGCGGGCGGCTCCGGGCCGCGAACTACACGTGGGCGCGCGCCGCGCGCGCCACGCGCGTCACGTACGACCGGGCGCTGCACTCGTGATCGCCGTCGACGCCACCCCGCTGGTGATCGATCCCCGCCGCGGGGTCGCGCGCGCGCTTCGCGGCCGGCTGCGCGGGTGGGCACTCGAGCCCCCCGCCCGGCCCCTCACCCTGTTCGCGCCGCACGTCCTCGACCTGCCGTGGGCCTTCGACGTCGCGGTCCCGCCGCGCCCGACATCCTCCGCGCGGGCGTTTCGGCGCCGCCTCCCGCGGCTGCTGCGTGCCCAGGGCGCCGAGGTCCTCTACAGCCCCTTCTCGGCCTTCCCCCGCACGCGGATCCCCACCGTCGTCACGGTTCACGAGCTGCCGTTCGTGCGCCTCGGTGCCGCTGCGGAAGGGCGGGTCCGGTCCCGTCGCCACCTTCGGTGGCTGGCGCGAAACGTCGCCGCCTGCGCCGCGATCGTCGTCCCGTCCGAGGCGACGCGGGACGACCTCGTCCGACTCCACCCCGAGGCGCGCTCGCGCGTGCACGTGATCCCCAACGCCTTCGACCCGACCCCGTGGGAGCACGCGGCGCGGGACGCCGTCCGTTCCACGGGGCGACTCGTCGTCGCCGTCGGCACGGGACAGGGCGCCGGCGGCGCGTTCAAGAAGGGTCTCGACGTGCTCTTCGACGCGCTGCGGCGCCTCCCGGACGTCCACACCGTGATCGTCGGCCGCGTGCGTGGGCGCGTTCCCGCCCGTGTCGAGGTGCGCCCCTCGCTGGACGACCGCGCGCTCGCGCGCCTCGTCGCCTCCGCCCACCTCCTCGTCCACCCCGCCCGGTCCGAGGGGTTCGGCTACCCACCGCTCGAGGCGATGGCGGCCGGCACGCCGGTCGTCACGACGGACGGCGGCGCCCTGCCAGAGGTCGTGGGCGACGCCGCTCTCGTCGTCGCCGCCGGCGACGCGGAGGCCCTCGCCGACGGCATGCGCCGCGTCCTCGACGACCGCGCGCTCGCGCGCCGTTTCGGCGAAGCGGGCCACGAGCGCGTCCGGGATCCGGCCTTCGACCCCGTCGCCGGCGCTCGGCGGCTGGGGGCGCTCCTCGAGCGTGTGGGAGACCGGCGGTGATCCGGCTCGTCCTCGTCGACGCCACACCGCGCGGCCCGGTGATGTCGGGCGCGCGCCGCCGGCTCGAGGCGCTCCTTCCGCGCACCGCGGCGAGGCTGCCCGACGACGTGCTGGAGGTGCACTGGGCCCGCGACGGCGGTGGGCCCTCCGCGCCCGACGCCACGCCTCCCAACGTCGTCCACGCGACGGTCGGGGTCTCCTGTCGCGGCGGGGCGCGCCGCTGGTGGCGCCGGCGCCGCGACCTGGCCGGTCGCCACCGCGTCGCGCCCTACACCCACCTCCTCGTCGATCACGGTCCGGTCGTCGTGCTGCCGGGGGTCACGACCGTCGTCACCCTCCACGATCTCCGCTTCCTCCACGGCTACGGCGGGCGGCTGCGCGCGCTCTACGGGCGCCGCGCCTACGGCCGCGCGCTCGAACGCGCCTCGCAGATCGTCGCGGTCTCCCCGTCCGTGGCGGAGGAGGCGACGCGCACGTACGGGCTGGACCCGGCACGCGTGATCGTCGCCTCCAATGCGCCCGACCGTGACGTCTTCCGGCCGGCGAAGGACGCCGGAACCCGCGCGGGAGTGCTGGTGGTCTCGCGCGACGAGCCGAGGAAGGCGCGCGGCGCCGCCGCCTGGGCCGCACGGACCGCGGGCCTCGAGCTCGAGATCGTGGACGGTGCCGTGCC
>JAUXCH010000753.1 GCA_030618975.1 Planctomycetia bacterium | reverse complement strand
GGCTCATCATCCCCTGGTCCCGGGTTCGAGTCCTGGTGGGTCCACCCTCCTCGCGCGCCGTCAGCCGCCAGTTCCGGCCCTCGTCGGCTCGGGGACCCGGACGTCAGCCGAGCTTCTCGCACTGGGCCAGGAAGAACTCCCGGCTCCAGACGTCCAGGGACGGTAGCTCGCTGGGCTTGAGGAAGCGGCGGACGTCCTCGCGGGCCTGCTCCCAGTTCGTTGCGTGGATCCTGGCGCGCATCTGATCGAGGCACCAGTCCCGGTCGACAGGGAGGCGCTGTCCCTGCCATGGACCCTGCTGGGCCAATGCGGAAGCCAGGAGTTCGTAGTTCGGGAGAACCCTGTGGGCCGTGTACCAGATGAAGTCGTACCAGTCTCGTCCCTTGAGACACTCCCGGCAGAGCAGCGCGTGCAGCTTGCCCGCGAACAGGCTGGGCAGGTCGAAGACGCAAATGGCCGACGGAAACGGGAAGTCCAGGTACTTCGTGTCGAAGGACGCTCCCGCGGGCGGGTTCGCATCCACCTCCAGCTTGATCCGCAGCTTCCGCGACGGGCCTGTCGCCGGCCTGTAGGACAGTTGGAGTAGCTTGCCGACCGAGTCATCTTTCAGGAAGGCCATCCGGACGGCCCGCTCGGCCTTCGACCGATCGTCGATTTCCAGGCCGTAACCGTACGCACTCAGTTCCTTCGCGACGGTGTCGAGGTACGGACGGAGAGCGAAGCCCGGGTCCGGCGTCTGCAAGGCGAAGTGCAGATCCTCGGAGAAGCGGTTCAGACCGTGGAAGATCCGAAGACACGTACCGCCCTGGAAGCCGGCCCTCCGGAAGAGGTCTGTGCGGCCGAGCGCCGCGAGCACGATCTCCTGCGTGATCTCCCGAAGCGCCTGCTCTTCCTCGAGAGTCGATCGGCAGGCGTGGCTGTTCAGCCGGTCTTGGATCATCCGCACACTCATGGGTCCAGGTCCTTTCGCAGGCCCTCGAGGAACCGCCGAACCCGCTTCGAGGAGTAGTTGCCCGACAGCGAGCCGAACTCCGCGGCGTCCACGTCGGCCAGATGACTCTCATCGATCCGCAGGCTTTCGACGACCGGCCGGGCCGAGTCCCAGTCGCACTTGTGGACGTAGACGTAGTCGGCCAGGGCCTTGATGGGGGAGGCCAGCAGGAGACCGTCGCCCCGACCGTTCTCCACGCGCGCCACTCCCGCGTACAGGGTCTTCTGGGGCACGCGGACGAAGCTGAACCAGCCAAGCGGTGTGTCGAACTCGCGCGAACGGTCCAGGGAGACGCTCGTAACCGCGTACACGGCCTCGGGGATCCAGCCGTGGTGCGATAGGGCCGTCTCGAGGCTGATGTAGCTGGGGCCGTGGATCCGCTGGGCCAGCACCAGCGGGTCGATCTCCTGCGGCACGTACTTCCGTGCCAGGCAATAGAGCCCTCGATGGATGCGCACGACCTCCCCGGCCGCCAGGGCCCGCTTGAGCAGGCTGTACTGCCGACCGGGGCTGCCGCCCACCCAGCAGGCCACCTCCGACCGGGTGAAGACCCGCCCGAGAGCCCTTTCCAGCGCGAGTTCCGTCAACCGCTGCATTTATGTATCATACTGGCGAGCTTCGCCAGTTTGCAGCACGAATAGCGAAGACCCTGCCGCGGAACCCGCAGACGCCCTGAACCCGGTCCTCGTGGTTCTCCGTCTCGGCCAGTCCTGCCGTCCACGTCGAACTTCGTCGTGACTCGCACACGGGGGTCGGCCTCGTAGTCGGCGCACGGGAGTTCTGTCTTCTCCTCGCGCCGCGTGTCATCCACGGCGACGTCGAGAAGGACACCGTGCGGAGTGGGGAGTCGGAGAGCGCCGGAACGGCAGTCAAGGGCGTGGAGATCTCGACCAGGACGTCCAGAGTGCCAGGCCCCGCAGGTGTCTTCCAGCCGCGAATGCGGCGGTTCTCCCAGCCTCCCTGCCTCGTGCGTCAGGCGGGCGTGGCCAGCCCCATCCGCTCCGCCATCGAGGTCTCCTGAAGGTAGTGAACGCGAGCGTACGCAACCTCCTCGAGGAACTCGGGCTTCCGGGCCAGCTGGTCGAGAATCGCCACGATTCGGGCGTCGGCCATCAGGCTGTAGCAGGCGGAACAGACGTTCTCGGGTACGTAGCCAGTCGGCAGGTCGCTGTCGAAGCCGGCGTCGCGGATGAGCGAAACGCGAGTGCCACGGGGCCGGGATCCCGCGCCTGAATCGTGGCGATCCACGACGCCGCCGAGCTTCTCGAGACCCTGGCCCAGGTGCCGACGGAGGGTGGGGCGGACGCTTCCGAGGCCTCGCACAGGCACGTCGAGTCGGCCGTCTGGGATCCGACCGAACGCCGAGACTGCGCGAGCCGGGTACTGCGCTCGGAAGCACGGACACCCCATCCTCGTCAAGCCCGGCGGACCCACGTCTCACACGAGGTGAACCCCGGTGTGGGGGGGGGCGCCAGGGACTCGCGGGGTCTGCAAACATCCCCTCCCGTACCGGCCCCGCGGGTGACTCCGTCGCGCGCACCCGTGTCGCAGGAGAACCTCTACCGTCTCCTCCGGGGAACGGCACGTTCGAGCGTCAGCCCGGCACTGCGTGGTCCAGGCGGTCACGCCACACGCACGCGTCGTTTCCGACCGGTGACGCGGGCGGGCATGAGTCCGGCTTCCCGAGCCGGCACGGCGTTCGCCCGTTCCCACCGTCTGGAGGTCGACATGCGGTGGATCCTGCTTCTGGTTTCGGTCGTCATCTTCACGGCACTCTGTGCCTCTGCGGCGTACG
>JAUXCH010000017.1 GCA_030618975.1 Planctomycetia bacterium | reverse complement strand
GGCAGTCGACTGCTGCTCCAGCGCTTCGGCCGTACGCTGCTGGATCTGGTCGAGGTACTGCGCCTGCGACGCCTGGTGCTCCGCCAGGGAGCGCAGCAGATCCGGCACGCTCTCGAGGCGGGCCAGCACGTCGCGCGTGCCCGTCCCCATGTGTTCGAGCTGCTTGCTGATCTGCGCCATGCAGTCGATCTGGGCACGCTGGATGCGTGGGACCTGCTGCAGGTACGTCGGGAGGGCCTGGAGGGTCTGCTGGACCTGTCCGTCGCGGTTCTGGAGGGTGTCCTTGATGGCCGCCAGGAGCCGGGAGAGGTCCCGGAATCCGCTGTTGACCCGGTCGCCGATCTCCTCGCGGAGGACATCGCCGCCCCGCGTGCGGTCGAGCGCCACGGGTCCGCGGCCGATCCCCGGAGCCGGGGCCCCGTCGCCCTGTCGCACGCCGAACAGGCGGGCGAGGAGCGAGTCCTCTCCGTCGCCCGCGCCACCCCGGTCATGCGTGCCGGAGGGCTCCGTGATGTCCTGGGCGGGTTCCAGCACCTCAGCACCTCCTACCTGCCACCTCGACGCCCGGGGGACCGCATGCCCGGCCTCGCACCGATCGTACGGGCGGGGGGGACGGTGGATAGGCCGAAACCGCCGCCCCCCCCACCCAACGGGCCCGCAGACGGATCGACACCACGGATCGACACCCGGTACCAATGTTCGGCATCAAACTTCCCAAGATCGCGCTCACGGGTTGGCCCGCACGCCGATCCCTTCCCGGCGGGGAGCATCGTCGAGGCGATCGAAGCGTATCGCGCCGAGGCCGAACCGAGGGGGTACGAGATCCGCTGCCCGATCGACGGCTTGCCGCTCCGTCCCCACCGGCTCGGGCCGATCTGGGCGCGACGGCGCCTGGACACATGGCTCGCCGAGAGGGGGCGCGGGCAGTTGGGAACCCGAATACCGAACATTGGTCATTGGTACCGGGTGTCGATCCGGCGTTCCCGGTGCGCGGAGAGGGGGGTTGGTGGAGCCGAGGGGGGTCGAACCCCTGACCTCCTGAATGCCATTCAGGCGCTCTGCCAAACTGAGCTACGGCCCCACGGGAACGGGAGCGGATTCTCCAGAGGACTCACCGTCCGTCAACACCCGTCGGGGGGTTGGGGGGCCTCGGAGGCTGCTTCTTGCCCCTCCCGCGGCCCTCCCCTACCCTCGCCCTCGTTCTTTCCCTTCCATCCGAGGCCCGCGGTTCCAGCGCGCCGTCGCCCGAGACGGCCGGAAGAGGGGTGTGATTCCCCCACGGACCCGCCGCTGTAACCGGGGACGACCCCCGCAACACGCCACTGCGATCCGGCTGCGTGCCGGACGTGGGAAGGCGCGGGGTGAGGACGATCCGGAAGTCAGAAGACCGGACACCGTGGGCCGCACTTCTCACAAGTCACTCCGGTGTTGAGTGGCGAGGTGCGCGATGCGGCTCCCCGAGCCCCGCGACCTTGTCTGCCGCCGGAGGGGAGAGCCGTACCGTGAAACGCCCCCTCGAACCCGCCGTGCTCCTGCTCGCGGCCTGTCTCCTCTTCTCCCTCGCGGCGTGCGGGTCGGGATCGTCCCCCGTTCCCCAGGAGCCCTTCGACACCGGATACCCGACCGATCCGGTCGGCCCCCCGCCGGGGGACAATCCGGTCCCCCCGCCCGAGCCCCCGAAGCAGCCGGTCTTCACCTCGGATGCCTACGTCCACAGCCGCGTCGTCCTGTACGGGGCGTTCCCGAGCGACGTCGTGCGTCATGGCGACACCGTCTTCACGACGGACGCCGACGAGATCGGTCTCGAGGGCGCGACGATCCTGGCCTTCGACGTGTCGGGGCCGTTCCCCGTCGACTCTGCGCGCTACCAACCCGTCACGATCCGGGCCGAGGACCTCCGCGACAGCAACGGCCGCGCGGGTGACGCAGCCAATCCGATCGGCTTCGGGTTCTTCCTGAACGACCTCGAGATCGTCGGCGACCACCTCGGCTTCGTGCTCGTGGGCGCCGCAGGATCGGATTCGTTGCCGCAGCTCTCCAATCTCGTCGCCTTCGATCCGACGACCGGCGCCGTCCTCCAGGTCGTCAACCTCGCCAACACGTATCCGACGCAACTGGGGGCAACCGACTCGTCGGGGCTGCTCGTCCCCGCACGAGGCTTCGCGCAGTCCGGCGCGGAGGCGCTCGAGTACGTCGCGTGGGGACGGGGTCGCGACCGCCTGTACGTGGCCATGACGAACCTGATCTTCAACCCGCCGTCGTCCGGCACCGTGAAGTACCCGGGGACCGTGCAGGTGTTCGACGTGGACCCGAGCGCCGCAACGCCCGTGTCCGCGATTTCCGCGTCCGGGCTCGTGACCGAGACGCTCGACGTGGGCGGCTACAACCCCGTGGCGCTCCTCGCGTTCGGGGGCTCGAGCCTCCCGCTCGACCCGGCGCCCCGCCTCCTCGTCACCGTCGCGGGCGCCACGGCGTACGACGCGTCGTTCAACCTCGTGCCGGCCACCCCGGCGTCCGTCGCGACGTTCGCCGGGGACACGGGCACCTACCTCGGCCGCTTCCGCCTGGGCCTCGCCGGCCTCTCCGCCACGCGTCCCGCCGTGGGCCGCGACGCGGCCGGTCACCGCGTGGCGTTCTTCCCGTCGGCGGTGACGGGCGAGGTCTACCTCCTGCGCCTGGACGGTCTCGACGCCTCACCGGTCGACGACTCCCGGCTCGCCGTCCTCCGCGGTCCCGCGAACGGGATCCCGATTCGAACCGACTCGGCCGGCGGCCCCGGCGCGCACCTCGCAAGCGTCGGCCTGGCGCCCGACGGACGCACGCTCGTGGTGGCGGGCTTCGGCGACCTCTTCGCGTCGCCGGAGCCGATTCCCGGGCGCCTCTACCTGCTCGGACTCCCCGAGGACCTGATCACCGGGTCGGGCTTCGGCGTCGACTTCGTGCCGGGCGCAACGCTCTACGGCACGGCACCCGGGCGGACGCTCGGCGCACTGGCCCTCCTCCCGAACAGCGGGGCGCGCCCCGACGTGTACGTGGCGGTGAGCAGTCCGCTCGACAAATGGACGTTTCTCGCCACCGGCCCGGCCAGCCTGGGCACGCTGCAGACCTTCGGGCTGATCCGCTGACGCGCCCCGGCACGTCCCGCCGGTACCATGGGCGCGTGACAAACCGCCCGCTGACGACCGTTTTCCTGGCCCTCGCGCTCGCGAGCCTCGCCCTCCCCTCGCTTGCCGAGGAGCAGGCCGAGGCCGACGGGAGCCCGGGGCGGTTCCACCACCTCCGCGTCGTCGACTTCGAAGGCGCGATCGGCCCCGTTCCGGCCGCGTACGTCGCACGCCAGATCGAGGCGGCGCGCGAGACGGGCGCGGACTGCCTGGTGCTCCGGATCGACTCGCCGGGCGGAACGGTGCTCCACAGCATGGAGATCGCGGACGCCCTCCTCGACCTGGAGGACGACATCCACGTGATCGCGTGGGTTCCGGAGAGCGCGTACAGCGGCGCCGCCATGGTCGCCCTCGCGTGTGACGAGATCGTCATGGGTCGCTCCGCCCACCTCGGCGACGCGCAGCCGGGCACGCACGGCGCCGAAGGCTGGAAGGCGGCGGGCGAGAAGCTCGAGAGCCCGCTGCGGGCCAAGCTCCGCGCCTACGCCGAGCGCAACGGCTACCCCGTCGCCCTGGCGGAGGCCATGGTCAGCGCCCGCCTCGAGGTGCTGAAGGTCCGCGATCCGGAGGGAGGCGTCCACTACCTGGAGACGGAGGACTTCCAGACGATGGAGCCCGAGGCGGAGGCGTTCCCCGGCATCCTCAGGAAGGACCTGACACAGGTCGGCGCCCCCGTCGTCGGCGCGGACGAGCTCCTCACCCTGACGGCGACCGAGGCACGCGACACGGGGTTCCTCGAGCGCCGCTTCGCCGACGACCGTGCGTTCCCGAAGGACGAGGATGAGCTCCTCGACAACTTGAAGACCCCGGACGCCGTCGTCGACTTCGTCACGCTCTCGTTCTCGGAGTCGGCGAGCCGGCTGCTCCTCCAGCTCGCGGGCATCCTCTCCGCCCTGGTCGCCATCTCCCTCATGGTGCTCGTCTGGCAGGGCCCGGGCGTCATGACCTTCGTGGGCGGCATCGCGCTCGTGCTGGTGATCCTCATCAACCTCACCGCGGACCAGCTCAACGGGTTCCCGATCTTCCTGCTCGTCGTGGGCGTGCTGCTGCTCTTCGCGGAGGTCTTCGTGATCCCCGGGTTCGGCATCGCCGGCCTGCTGGGCATCGCCGCGATGGGCACGGGCTTCCTCTTCCTCGCCGCGGGCGCGACGTTCGACGACATGGGCGGCCTGCAGGAGATCTCCATCGGGTTCGGCCTGCAGTTCGTCACGACCATCCTGGTCGGCCTGGTCGCGCTGTTCGTGCTGAGCCGCCTCGTGCCCAGCGTCGGCCCGGCGAGGCGGATGGTCCTCGCCGCGCCCGAGGGGCCGGCGGTGACCGCGACCGATACCGCGCCGCCGGCCGCGTCGCCCGGCGCGCGCGGGCTGGCGGCGTCGGCCCTGCGACCCGCCGGCACGGTGGAGATCGACGGCCGCCTCGTCGACGTCGTGACGGACGGCTCCTGGGTGCCCCGAGGCGCGGCCGTCGTGGTCGTCTCCGTCGAGGGCAACCGCGTCGTGGTCCGTCCGCTCGCAGACGAGACGGACGAGGAGCCGGCCTGATGCTCGTTCCCATCGTGCTGCTGCTGATCGGTCTGGCGCTGGTCGTGGCCGAGGTGTTCTTCGTCTCGATGGGTCTGCTGAGCCTCATGGCCGGCACGTGCATCCTGGCGGCCGACGTGCTCGCCTTCCAGCAGGGGCAGACCGAGGGCTGGACGCTGGTCGCCCTCCAGATCGTCCTGGTCCCTCTCCTCGTCTGGGGCGCGTTCCGCCTCCTGCCGAGACTGCCCTTCGGACGACGGATGCTCCTCGGCGGCCCGGTCACGGAACCCGGCGGGGGCTTTGCCAGCCTCGACCATCTCGAAGGACGCGAAGGCCGGGCGCTCACCGACCTGCGACCCGCGGGGACCGCGCTGCTCGGGGACGAGCGCGTCAGCGTCGTCGCGATCGGCGGGTTCATCCCCCGGGACAGCGACGTCGTCGTCTCCGCTGTCGAGGGTCCCGAAGTCCGGGTTCGGGCGACCTCCGTGCCCGACGACGACTGATCCCCTTCCCCTGACCCCGCCTTTTCCCTAGGTTGGATCCCAACACCTCCCGGCCCTGAACCCCACGGAGTCGCCCGATGCCCTTCACCCACCCGTTCTTCGTCCTGGCCGCGGGCATCGACCTCGAGGTCATCCTCCTCGTCGTCGGCCTCCTGGTCGTCTTCTTCCTCCTGGTGATCTTCCTCAAGTTCTTCAAGCTCTGGATCCAGGCCTACTTCTCCGGCGCGGAGATCTCGCTGTTCGAGCTGATCGGCATGTGGCTCCGGAGGGTCAGCGGGGCGGTCATCGTGCAGGCCAAGATCGCCATGGTCCAAGCGGGCCTGCCGATCGAGACGAAGGACCTGGAGGCCCACTACCTGGCAGGCGGCAACGTGACGACCGTCGTCCGGTCGCTCATCGCGGCGGACCGCGCCCGGATCGACCTGGACTTCCCCACGGCCGCGGCGATCGACCTCGCGGGGCGCGACGTGCTCGAGGCGATCCAGACGAGCGTCAACCCGAAGGTCATCGACTGCCCGGATCCGACGAAGGACAAGCACTCCATCGCCGCGGTCGCCAAGGACGGCATCCAGGTGCTTGCGCGCGCCCGCGTCACCGTGCGCACGAACCTGCAGCAGCTCGTCGGCGGAGCCACCGAGGAGACGATCATCGCCCGCGTCGGCGAGGGCATCGTGAGCACGATCGGCTCCTCCCAGAGCCACAAGGACGTGCTCGAGAACCCCGACAACATCTCGAGGACCGTGCTCGCCAAGTCGCTCGACTCCGGAACGGCATTCAGCATCCTCTCCATCGACATCGCCGACGTGGACATCGGCGAGAACATCGGCGCGCGCCTGCAGGCCGACCAGGCCGAGGCGGACAAGCGCGTGGCCCAGGCGAAGGCCGAGGAGCGCCGTGCGCTGGCCGTGGCCCGCGAGCAGGAGATGCAGGCGGGCGTGGTCGAGAACCGCGCGAAGGTCGTCCTGGCCGAGGCGGAGATCCCGAAGGCGTTCGCCGACGCGTTGCGGAGCGGGAACTTCGGCGTCATGGACTACATGAACCTGAGAAACATCGAGGCCGACACCGACATGCGGAAGAGCCTCGGCGGACTCGAGGAGGGCGGGACCGAGAGCGGCGAGGACCGGTAGGGCCAGCACGTGAACGACCTCGATGCCATTGCCCAGCTCGTCTTCTTCATCCTGATCGCCGCCGGCTGGGTGCTCAAGGCCGTCGTCGAGAGCCGGAAGGCCAAGCAGAACCGTCGCGTCCCCCAGCCGCCGAAGGTCGAGGGTGGCGGGGGCCGGGACGCGCCGGGCCGCGTTTCCAGGCCGCGACCGGTGCCGGCGCCCGTGCCGCCTCCCGCCCCGCGCCGGGCCAGGCGGTCGCTTGGCCATCTCGAGCTCAACGTGGACGACCGGACCCACCGTGGAGCCGACGGGGCATTCGTGCCGGGCCGCCTGCTCCGGTCGTCCGCCGCAGCCGTCGCGCACGGCAAGCAGGCCCTCCAGGTCAGGAGAACGTCGGTCCTCGCGCGGCTCACGGGAGGGCGCGACGTCGCGCCGGGCCGCGACCTGACCCGCGCCGGGGTGCTGTGGAGCGAGATCCTCGGCCCCTGCCGCGCGCTGAAAGGTCCCCACCGGAGCCCGGCCGCCACCCGGATCCGCCGGCCTTGAAGCCCCGCGTCGTCGTCAGCGCATGCCTCGGCTTCGAGGCGTGCCGCTACGACGGCCGGGTCCTCACGAATCCGTTCCTCCGCGCGCTCGCGCCGCACGCGGATCTCGTCCGCGTGTGCCCCGAGGTCCAGGTCGGCCTGCCCACCCCGCGCGACTCCATCCAGGTCGAGCTCGCCGCGAACCGGCGCGTCCTGGTGCAGCCGGCCACCGGACGCGACCTCACGCGGGCCATGGACACCTTCGCCGCGAGCTGGCTCTCCGGCCTCTCCGACGTCGACGGCTTCGTCCTCAAGAGCCGTTCGCCGTCGTGCGCCGTGTCCGACGCGAAGCGCACTCGCCGCGGCGGGGGCGCGGGGTCCGCGCGCGCAGGAAAGGGTCCCGGTCTCTTCGCCGAGGCGGTGCTCGCGCGCTTCCCGCGCGCGGCCGTCGAAGACGAGAGCCGCCTCGAAAAGCGCCGCCGCCGCGAGCACTTCCTCACCCGCATCTTCACGACGGCGTCCTTTCGCCGGGCCCGCGAGCGGGGAACCCCGAGGGCGCTCGCCGCCTTCCACGCCGAGAACACGCTGCTCTTCACGGCCTCGAACAAGACCCGGATGCGCGCGCTCGGACGCATCCTGGCCGACGCCGACCGACGGCCACTCGAGGAGGTCTACGCCCGCTACGAGGACGAGGTCCACCCCCTGCTCGCGAGGCTGCCCCACCGCGCGTCGCACGTCCGCACGGCCCTCTACGCGCTCGGCCGCTTCGAGGACCGGCTCCCCGCGCGCGAGAAGGCCCGCTTCCTGCGCGCCGTCGAGGCCTACCGGGAAGGTCGCTCGCCCCTCGCTGCCGTCACCGCCCTCCTGACCCGGTTCATCGACCGGTTCGAGGTCGGCGACCTCGCGGGGCAGACCTGGTTCGAGCCCTTCCCCCCCGAGCTCCTCGGTGTCACCGGCTCGGGAACCCCGCGCGGCTAGAGCTCGAGCTCCTGGACGAGGGGCGCCTCCTCCTCGCCGCCGCAGATCCGGCCGTCGACCAGGTGAACCGTGCGGTGGGCCTGGTCGGCCATCTTCGCGTCGTGCGTGACGACGATCATCGTCTGCTCGGAGCGCGCGTTGAGGTCCCAGAGGAGCGTGCGCACGTCCTCGGCCGTCCGTCCGTCGAGGTTGCCGGTCGGCTCGTCGCACAGCAGGAAGCGCGGCTGGTTCATGAGCGAGCGCGCGATCGCGACGCGCTGCCGCTCCCCGCCCGACAGCTGGGTGGGCCGGTGTCCCATCCGGTGTCCGAGCCCGACGACCGCGAGCAGGGCCTTGGCGCGGTCGTGGAGCTCGCGCTTTTGCGCCCCGAACGTGCCGGGCCGGTAGCGGATCATGGCCGGGACGAGCACGTTCTCGAGCGCCGTGAGCTCGCCGAGCAGGTGGTAGAACTGGAAGACGAATCCCATCGTGCGGTTGCGCAGGTGGGCGCGCTCGCTCGCCGGCAACTTCGCGTGGTCGCGGCCGTCGTACACGATCTCGCCCCGGTCGGCCCGGTCGAGCCATCCGAGCACGTGGAGCAGCGTGCTCTTGCCGCAGCCGCTCTTCCCGAGGACCGCCAGGATCTCGCCCTCGCGGACGTCGAGGTCGACGCCCCGCAGCACCTCCAGCTTCGCTCCGCCGACCTTGTAGCTCTTCTCCACGCCGCGGGCACGGAGCAGGATCTTCGGGCCGACTTCGCGCGTGGGATCACTCATGGCGAAGCGCCCGCACGGGGTCCATGTTCGCGGCGCGGATCGCCGGGATGAGGCCGGCGACGAAGGCCATCAGGATGCTTCCGCCCGCGATCCAGGCGACCGTGGACCAGTCCCAGATCGTCGGGATCTCGCGGAAGAGGTAGATGTCCGACGGGAAGATCTCCACGTTCATGGTGTCGGCGAGGAAGTTCTTGATCCCGTTGACGTTGGCTTGGAAGAGGGCGCCGAGGCCCACGCCCAGGATCGCGCCGGCGATGCCGATGAGGAGGCCGTTGCCGACGAAGAGGGCACGGATGCCACCGCGCGTGGCGCCCAGGGCACCGAGGACGCCGATGTCACGCGTCTTCTCGACCACGGTCAGGGTCAGGGTCGCGAGGATGATGAACCCACCCAGCAGGACGATGAAGGAGAGGACGATCGCGAGGAGGACCTTCTCGTTGTTGACGGCCCGTAGGTAGTCCGCCCGGTGATCCTTCCAGGTCTTGGTGAAGAAGAACGGGAACGTCTCCTTGAAGTCCTCCTTGATCTGCTTCGCGTCGGCGGGGTCCTTCAACTTCACGCGGACGCGGTGGTACTCGTCCTCGATCCTCGCGAGGCGCCGCAGCACGTCCTTGTCGAAGTAGATCCGGGCGGCGTCGAGGGACGTGTCCTGCCCGTCGTAGACGGCCGAGATGGGCAGCTGGTAGGTGTTCCAGGTGGCGGCGAGACCGCCGCCGGACGCGTTCGCGGGGTCCTCGGCCTGCGTGTCGAAGTACGCAAAGGTGATCCCGACGTCCGTCTCGAGGAGACTCTCGGGCAGCAGGATCTCGCGTTCGAGACCCAGATACCTCTTCGCGAAGGTCCGGCTGACCATCACCGAACCCTCCTTGTAGTGGGTCGTCGCGCGGGGGCTGTGGAAGGGCCTCGCCGGGTCGTTCGCCGCGACGAGGTAGTCCGCGATCTTCGAGACCCGCTTCTCGCGCTCGTAGTCGATGCCCACCGCGAGCATCTGCTGGACCGAGTAGGCCCCCACCGACAGCTGGCCGCGGTGCCGGGTCGGGTAGAGGTAGAAGACGAGCGCCTCCACCTGCGGGGACGTGGTCTCGACGCGCGGATCCTGCCGGATCCGCCGGTCCATCTCCTCGTAGGCGGGCAGGGGCTCGCCCGGAGCGTGCATCGGTGTCATCACGATGTCGGAGAGGTTGCCGCGCAGCACCTCGAGGACCTTCTCGCGGAACCCGTCCATGACGCCGGTGACCACGATCAGCACGGCGACCCCGACCATGACGCCGCCCACGGCGATGAAGTTCACCAAGCGGCTTCTCAGGTAGCGCAGGGCCAGGAAGACGACGTACACGGTTCCCCTTTGGGTCGGTCGCGCGAGACGCGAAGGATAGGTCCAGCTTCGGCTCCTGGCGCCGATCGCCACGCCGTACTACGACCGGCCGGCCCTAGCGGTTGGCGTCGCCCGCCTCGGCCTGGACGGGGGCCATGCTCGCGATGACGTGGAGGTACTCGTCCTCGGGGATCTCGTTGCGTCCGAGCAGCAGGATGCTGACCTCGCCGCGCCCGTCGAGACGCAGGACGGTCCGGCACCGGTCGTGTCGGCGGCGAATCAGCTCGCCGTCCACGGTGAGCGGCCGCGCCTCTTCCGGCATCGGAGGACACGCGTCCGGATCGTCCTCCACGGGGCGCTGGGCCATCCAGGTCTCGAAGGCGTCCATGTCCTCCGGGAGGGCGATGCCGATCCCGATGTTGACGAGTCCGTCGGAGTACTGGAGGTAGGCCAGGCCCACGCAGCGGGGCAGCACGTCGCCTCCGTCCCGATCGCGGCAGTCCATCTGGAGCTCCCGGTAGTTGGCGGCGATGAGGGCGAAGCCGTCGGGCAGGAAGGTCGGCTCGAGGAGGGTGAAGGGCACCCGGCCCGCCAGGCGGGCGGCCGAGGGCGGGCCGTCCTCCGCGGGGAAGCGACGGCACGTGTCGCCGGCTCTCAGCGCCGACATGCCGAGCGGCGGCGCGTCGGGCGACAGCCGGAGCAGGCACCGGACGCAGTTTCCCTCGTAGGACCGGTCCTCCAGGCGCACCACCTCACCGGTGTCGCGATCGATCCAGACCGTCCGGCCCGTGTCGCCGCCCAGGTCCGTCCGCGGCAGCCAGACGGAGAACAGCAGCGACGCGGCGCCCTCGTCGATCACCGTCGACTCGAGCAGGCGGTAGTTCTGGAAGAACAGCTCCAGGGAGCCGGGGAGGAAGAAGCGCGCGAGGCGGTGCTTCTCCCAGACCCGCACCTGGCCGGGCCGGCCGCCTTCCTTCACGCGAGCCACCAGGAGGCACGTCGCGTCGAGGGCGTGGTCGGCGACCATCCACTCGCTGGTCCCGTCGAGGGTGTGGTACTGCCAGAGCCCGGCGCCCGGACCGTCCTCCATGAACGCGTGGAGCCGCTCGCGGACGTCGATCTCCGGTCGCTGGGTCTCGCGGCGCGGCGCGAGCACGAGGAGACCGATGAGACCGGCCACGACCCCGGCCAGCACGAACCCCGGGCGGGCCCCTCCGCGAAACGCGGCGCGGCTCAACGGACCCCGGCCTCGGGGCAAGACGCCGCCAGCTCGTCCTCGTCGGGGCGACCCACGTCCAGGGAACGGAAGTCCTCGAGGCCGCGGTACAGCGGAACGCGTGGATCGTCGAGTACGACGGCCCCAGCAGCGTGGTGCGCATCCTCTCGGCCACGGGCGTTCCGCCGGGCACGGGCGTCGACCTCGGCGTCGCGGGCCGCGAGCGAAACCCACGCGACGGCCCCGCCGGCGAGCGCGAGGAGGAGGACTGCCACCAGGAAGAACCGTCCCCGCGGGACCCGGAATCGGGATCTGGGCGCGGGGTCGAAGGACTCGAGCACGCGGCCCCCGAGAGCCCGAGGAGGCGACGCTTCGAGCTCCTGGAACAGGGCCGCCATATCGGCCTCGCCGGCCGCCAGGTCGCTCGGGCTGGGCAGGTCCGGACCGGGGCGGGGCGGGGGCGGGCTGGCGGCGTTCAAGGTGTGGAACCTCCCGGTCGGGACTCCGGGGAGGAAGACGAGCCTCCCGGGCCCCATGTTCCTCCGGAACACGGGGAGCGCCATTCCTTGCCGCACCCGTCCGGGGGCCTAAACTCCGGGACTTCGCTCGGAAAATCGGCACCCTGCCGCCCTCTCGGGGCCGCCCTCTCGAGGGCCGACGCCCACCGGGGCCGGTCGGGAACGCCATCCGCCTCCGGGCTGCGAGGAGCCGTGATGCCGACCATGCTGCACAAGGGAATCCTGGGCAAGAAGCTCGGCATGACCCGGGTCTTCCTGGAGAACGGCGACGCCGTCGCCTGCACGCTCGTCGAGGCGGGGCCGTGCACGGTCGTGCAGCGCAAGACGGAGCCCACGGACGGCTACGAGGCCATTCAGGTCGGCTTCCTGCCCAAGCGCGAGAAGCGCGTCACCAAGCCGATGAAGGGCCACTACGGCAAGGCCGGCGTGGAGCCCATGCGCCACCTGGCCGAGGTCCGGCTCGACGAGAGCGACGAAGCACCCGAGGTCGGCGAGAAGATCACCTGCGAGATCTTCGAGCCGGGCGAGTTCATCGACGTGATCGGCACCATGAAGGGCCGGGGGTACACGGGCGTCGTGAAGCGTCACAACTTCGCCACCCTCAAGGAGTCGCACGGCGCGCACTTCTTCGTCCGCCACGCCGGCTCGATCGGCTGCCGCAAGCCGCAGCACACCCTGCGCGGCATGCGCATGGCGGGCCAGTACGGCAACTCCCGGATCACCGTGCAGAACCTCGAGATCCTGCGCGTCGACGCCGAGAAGAACCTGCTCTACGTCAAGGGTGCCGTTCCGGGACCGAACCAGGGCCTCCTCTACCTCCGCCAGGCGAAGAAGAAGTAGCCCCTCACCGGAGGAGCTTGCGCACCTGGTTCGTGCCCTTCGGCGTGAGCCGCCAGGTCCCCTCGTGTGCCGCGGGCTGGAGGATGCGCGAGTCCTCCAGATCGACGCACGCCGCCGCGAGGTCGTCGGGGACGGTCTCCCCTCCCGCCTCGAAGCAACCCTCGATCTCCTCCACGGAGAACGTCTCGCGCCTCTCGTAGTTCCACAGGTAGAAGGCGTACGCGGCGATCTGGTTCGCCGTGCCGTTCGGCGAGTCCGCCAGCTGGCGCTGGAACGTCCGAAAGCTCGTGCCGGCAGGCTGCCAGACGGCCTTCGCCGGCTCCGCCGCGGCCTCGCGTGCGGGAGCGGGGACAGGGGCCGGTGCGGAGACCGGTGCGCCGGACGGCGCCGTGGCCCGCGCCTTCGCGTGCTCACCCGCGAGGCGGAGGAGCAGCGGCTCGATCTGGCGTTCGAAGACGGACTCGTCTCCCTCGAAGAGCAGTTGGACACGCTTCGTCTGCAGACGAACACGAACCTGCGCCATGGAACACTCCACGAAACGTGGGGATGACATCGCGTCACCCACAGCGGGAGACCGGCCACGCGGACCGAACGCGTACAACGACGGCAAGAGGAGCGAACGGGATGCACGGCGCACCGTGCATTCCACCGTCCTTGCATGCACCCACTCTACAGTCCGGCCCGGTCGCGTCACCTCAGGCAGGATCGTCCCCGTCGCCGATGGACCTTACAATACACGCACGTACGCCGCTTCCGGGCGCTTGCGTGCCTACGTTCACGGGTTCCGAGTCGTGAACCTTGCATTTCCCCTCCCCTGCCCCCATGCTCCCGCAACTCACTTCAACCCGACGGGAGTCCTGTCTTGAAGCTTCCCTGGCCGGAGCTTCCTTCGGCCCACCGCCCCGAGGAGTCCATCCGCGAGATCCTCGATTACCTGTGCTGGGCCTCCGAGGTGATGGCGAGCGACACGTACCGGGTCGGCGCGGGCCTGGGCGTGTGGCGCCAGCGCGTCCAGCAGGCGTACAGGGCCATCTTCCTGCCGCCGGTCCCCAACCACGGCGATCCCTACCCTCCGGACGTACCGCCGCCTCGCACCCCGGGCTTCTGGCCCGACGTCCCGTCGGCCGGGGTGCCGGGCATGACCCTCCGCCACCAGCTGAAGGTCCTCAACATCCGGACCTTCGAGCTCCGCAAGATGGTGTGGGTCCACGCTCGGGAAACCGAGGTCGCGGAGTGGGATCGGCGCCTGTCCCTGGCCCGCGTGGCGCTCGACCAGGGCGAGGGGGTTCACGTTCCGGACGAGGCGCGGACGACTCCCTCCGAGGAGGTCATCGCCGAGGCGCAGGCCCAGGAGGACGCGGTGAGGGAGCACGCCCGCAAGCGGGCGCTCCGCCTGCAGCAGCTCAGGACCAGCGCGCGCAAGAAGGCGGCGGCGACGGAGGAGACGAAGGAGACGGTCGCTCCGAAGAAGAAGGCTGCCCGGAAGGCGAAGGCGGCTCCGAAGAAGAAGGCCACCCCGAAGAAGAAGGCCACGCCGAAGAAGAAGGCCGCTTCGAAGAAGAAGACTTCCGTCCGCAAGCAGGCGGCGCCGAAGAAGAAGGCCGCCCCGAAGAAGAAGAAGACCTCCGTCCGCAAGCAGGCGACACCGAAGGGCAAGAGCGCCGGTCCGCGCGCGACCCCCGGCTCCCAGTAGGCTCGCGGCTCCTTCAGGACGTCTCCATGCGCAAGCTGCTTCCGTGTCTCGTCCTCTGCGGTCTGCTGCTTCCTCTCGGGGGCTGCACGACGGCGCCGCGACCCGCCGAGCGCCGCGACCCGCCCGTCGCGATGCCGACGACGCGTCCCGCTCCGCAGCCCGCCCCCCCCGTGGTGCCCAGCCGGATCCCGATCGCCGTACGCAGCGTCACCCCGGCTCGCGGATCGGCTCTGCCGGAGCGTAACGTCCCGCTCGATCGCGTGCTGGCACGGGCCGCGGAGAGGAACCACCCCGCGATCCTCTACTTCTGCGCCTCCTGGTGCGGGTACTGCCGCAAGATGAACCGGCAGACGCTCTCCCGCCCCGAGGTCCAGGCCCACCTCGCCGCGCACTTCGTGGCGGTGGAGTACGACGTCGACACGCCCCTCGGCCGGGAGGTGGCGCAGCGCTACGGCGCCCGCGGCTATCCCACGCTGGTGGTCGTCGACGCCTCCGGACGCGCCACCCAGACCATCGTCGGCGCTCGCCAGCCCCAGGCCTTGCTGTCGATGCTCGGCGGCTCCACGCCCTAGCCCGAACTGTTCATGAAGGCGCGCGGTCCTGCGCCGCCAGCCACCGCCGATCTCATCGTCGCTCCTCGTCATCGATGCGCAGCGGCATCGTCTCCTCGTCGCTCCTCGACCTCGGCGCGTCCGACGACGCAGGACAGTCTGTCAGTGTCTTCACGCTGTCCCATGGCCCGTGGCGGCCCGACCTCAGCTGGCTTTCCCTGTTCAGCGCACTCCTTCATGAACAGTCCGGGCAAGCCCTTCCGGACCGCTCCGGCCTCGCGTCCACGCGCCACCCTCGGGCGTCTAGACTTAAGCGATGCGGCCGCGCATCCGCCCACTCGTCCTCTCGGGTCTCGTCCTCCTGGGCCTCGTCGTGCTCGCCGTGGCCGGCTCCCGTCCGGCGCTCGCGCACACCCCGCCCCCCATCTACGTGTCCATCGCCGTGGACGAGGAGGAGGTCACCTGGGAGCTCACGGTCTCCGCGGGCATCTTCGAGGACTGGCTACCCCTGAAGGCGGAGGGCATCGAGGGCCTCGAGAGCGAAGCCCGCGAGCAGGCCCGCTCCCGGATCGAGTCGTTCATCGCCGAGTGGGGAGGCGTTTCGATCGACCGCCTCCCCGTGAAGGGGATCCTGCGCTCGGCCCGGTTCCAGCAGTTCCTGGACCACGAGGTCCAGTGGGACTACGTCCAGATCCGGATGGCCTACGCGGCGAAAGGGATGCCGCGGCAGGTCGCCTTCGTGTGGCACAACTTCAACGGCGGCCTCGGAGGATACTTCTCCTCGGTGGAGTCCGAGATCGAGGGACTCGGCGAGACCTCCTACTTCGTCTTCCGCGAGTCCGAGCCGGAGGTGGTCTGGCACGCGCCCCGCGAGGCGCGCACGCGTACGCCGCCCCCGCTCCCCCGCGTGCAGGGTCCCCGCCCCGTCTCCGTCCCCTGGGTCTCCGTCTCGGTCCTCGTCCTGGGAGCGATCGGACTGCTCGTGCTGCGACGGCGGCGCGCGCCGCGTCCGGCCCTCGCGGTGCTGGCCGCCCTTGGGCTCGCGCTCGGTCTGGGTTTCTCCGAGGTGGCGCTCGGCGACGTCGTGCTTCCCTGGGCCAAGGCCTCCGAGCGCCCGTCCGACGGCGAGGCCGCCGAGATCTTCGAGGCGCTGCTGAGGAACATCTACCGCGCCTTCGACTTCGACGACGAGGAGGACGTCTACGACACCCTCGCCCTCAGCGTCACCGGCGACCTCCTCGACGACCTCTACCTCGAGATCCACGGCGGCCTCATCCTCCAGGAGGCGGGCGGCGCCGTGTCCAAGGTCCAGAAGGTCGAGATGGTGGACGTGCTGCTGCTCCCCACGGAAGAGGACCAGGGGCCCTGGTTTCGCGTGCACGCGACGTGGCAGGTGCAGGGCAAGGTCGGCCACTGGGGCCACACGCACGTGCGCCTGAACGAATACACGGCCCGTTTCGCGGTGACACAGGCCGACGGGGGGTGGAAGATTGCCGACATGGAGCTCCTCGCCGAGGAGCGCCTCGACGACGGTTCGCTGGGCGGTCGCTGAGCGCCCCCGTCCGGCACGGGAGGTTCCCATGAACGTTCACAGGATCCTGGTGTCCCTGACCGCCCTGCTGCCCCTCGTCCTGCTCGTCGCGTGCGGAGGGGAAACGGACTCCACGACGTCGTCCGAGGACGAAGCGTCCTCGACGCCCGTCGTCTACACGACCTTCTACCCCACGACGTATCTCGCCCGGCGGCTCGCCGGCGACGACGCCCAGGTCGTCTGCCCCCTGCCCGCCGACGAGGACCCCATCTTCTGGAAGCCGGACGAGGACACGATCCTCGCGTACCAGGGCGCCGACCTGATCGTCGTCAACGGGGCGGAGTTCGAGAAGTGGGTGCTCCGGGCCAGCCTGCCGGAGAGCCGGATCGTGAGCACGGCGGAGCCCTTCCGGGACGAGTGGGTCACGTTCGAGAAGGCCGTCGAGCACAGCCACGGACCGAGCGGCAAGCACGCCCACGAGGGCGTCGACGGCCACACCTGGTTGGACCCCGTCCTCGCCAAGGTCCAGGCGACGCAGATCGCCTCGGCCCTGAAGCGCCGTCTGCCCGCAGCGACCGCCGCGATCGACGAGCGGCTGGCGGCGCTGCACCGGGATCTCGACGGGCTGGATCAGGGGTTTCGAGGACTGACCGAGGACTACGACGGACACGCGATCCTCGCGTCGCACCCGGCCTACAACTACGTCGCGAAGCGGTACGGGTGGAGGGTCGTGAGCCTCGATCTCGACCCCGAGACCATGCCGTCGGACGAAGCGTTCGCCGAGATCCAAGCGCTCCTCGCCGAGACGCCCGCGCGCTTCATCCTCTGGGAGAGCGCGCCCCTCGAGAGAATCGCGAAGCGCTTCCGCGAGGAGCTCGGGCTCGAGAGCATCGAGTTCAGCCCGTGCGAGACGCCGCCGGACGGCGGCGTCGACTACCTCGCGCGGATGAAGACGAACCTGGCCGACGTGGCTCCGGCGCTCGCGGCCCGGGCCGACTGACCGGGCTAATTCAGCGCGAACCGGAAGGTCTGCGCCGCGCGGCGGAACGTTCCGGGCGGCGCGAAGCGCCACCGCCGTGCCGAATCGAGCGCGGCCCGGTCGAGGACGGCGTACCCGCTCGACGCGAGGAGGTCGACGGCCACCACCGTGCCGTTCGGGTCGATGGTCATCGCGACGCGCGCGCGCCCCTGGATCCCGGCGCGACGTGCCGCTTCGGGGTACGAGATCGGCTTCACGACGGGACGCAGGCGGCCGACCGGCATCGCGCCCCGGGGCCGGGGCGTCGGGGCGGCCCGCGGACGTGCGGGCGGAGCCGGCGGAGCGGGTGGGCGCACGGTCACGGGCGGCGGCGCGGGAACCGGAGGCGGCTCCTCGGCGACCTTCCTCGGCGCCAACCGCTTCGAGACGATGGCCAGCGAGAGCTCCGACTCGCGGGTCGTGGCGACCTCGACGTCCTCGAGCGCGGCGAGCGTCTCCTCCCGCTCGAGCTCGGGGTCGAGGTGGGGCGTCGGGATCTCGAGCTCCTCGAGCTCGGCGCACACCTCGGGCAGGTCGAGGAGCGGGTGCTCCTCGAGCTCGCCGAGGTCGGGGGTCAGCGCGACGAAGACGTGGTCCCCGATGCGCTCGGGCTCCTTGGGCGCTCCGAGAACCTGGACGATCGCCACGAGCGCCACCGCGTGGAGCCCGAGGGAGATCCACGTGGCGGTGGGTCCGAACGGCCACCGGCGCGAGCCCCAGCGGTCGCGCCGCAGGCAGCGCCGGCGCCCGAGCCTCGTCCCCGTCTCGTCGGCCCGCGGCAGCGCGCGCTCGATCGCGGGCGCGCGGGACGGCAGGACGGCGAGGGAAGCGGTGGACGACATGATTCGTTCTCGGCACGGGTCGTCGCAAACCCCGGACCCACGCAGCTCCCGCCCCAAGCGGCCCGCAGAGCCCTGGAATCCGGCGCCGGGGGCTCCCCCCTCACGTGCGGGGAGGTAGATCGTATCCCCAGGGAGGCGCCCGGGGAAGCGCCCGTGACGACCGGCGGAACTCAAAACGCCACCTCGAAGACGACCACGAGGTTCAGGCCGGGCTCGTTCAGCCCGGACCCGTGGATCCGGTAGTCCTCGTCGAGGACGTTCTCGAGGGACACGCCCAGGCGCGTGCCCGCCCCCATCCGGACCCCGCCCCGGAGGTTGACGACGCTCCAGGCGGGCGTGCCGCCCGGGGGGATGCGCGACGTGTCGGCCTCGTCGCGGAGCGAGAGGCGGTCCTCCCGGGCCGCGTACGCCCACTCGGCCTGCGCCCACCAGCGCCCGCCCGGCGGCTCCCACCGCAGGCCGAGGAAGGTGGTGAACGGCTTCTGCCGGCTCAGGGAGGAGCGCACGAGATCGCCCGTCGACGGATCCAGCTCGTCGGCCTCGCCGTCCATCCAGCTGGCCGTGCCGAACGCGGTCCAGCTCCGGGCGAAGCGCCAGGCGGCCTCCGCCTCCACGCCCCAGATCCATCCGTCGCCGATGTTGTCGGCCCGCACCACCGGCGTCGCGTCGAGGATCTGGCCCGTCGGGGAGCGGACGATCGTGTCGTCGAGGACGGTGGCCCAGGCGGCGAGAGAACCCGAG
>JAUXCH010000285.1 GCA_030618975.1 Planctomycetia bacterium | reverse complement strand
GAGATATGAAACAGGTAATCTCACTTTTCTGCCTTCTCTTGGCAGGCTGCTCGCGCCAGGCCGATGTCGAATCCGAGAACGCGGGCCGTGAGAAAGATCGCGAGGACGTTGATGGCGGGACCGGCGTAGAGGAACGCCGTCGCGGGACCGAGGCCGGCGCCCAGGCGGTAGATGCCCGCGAACATGGGCAGGACGCTACAGGAGCACACGGCGAGGATGCTGCCGCTGACCGCGGCCACGGGATAGGCGACCCGCTTGGGAGAGCGCGGGCCCAGGTGCTTCATCACGGCGGCCTGGGAGAGGAACGTGGTGATGGCGCCGGCGATGAAGATCGCGGGCACGACGCACGCCAGCGTGTGGTGGCGCACGTACCACTGAAGCAGCTTGAACGCCTCGAGGATGGCGTTCGAGACGTCGGGGTTGCCCAGCGGCAACGTCCAGGCCACCACGAACACGGCGACCATCGCCGCGAGGATCTTCAGCTCGCGGTTCACGTCCGGGACTCCGTCGCCGGGGCCTCGTCCGTAGCCAGGACTTCCTCGATGCAGCCGAAGAAGCCGAGGACGCAGGGCGCCCGGAGCCGGTAGAAGATCTGCTGGCCGCGCCGCTCACAGGCCAGGATGCCCGCGTTCCTCAGGACGGCGAGGTGCCGGGAGACGGTGGAGACGTCGGCTTCGACGCCGGTCGTCAGGTCGCGGACACAGCGCTCGCCGGCCGCGAGCGCCTCGACCAGGAAGAGCCGCGTGGGGTGGGCCATGGCCTTGATCACCCGGGCCCGTACGTCGAGACGTTCCTGCGCGGCGGCATCCAACGGTGTGCTCCCGCGGGGAATCTAGCCGCATTTGGCCATATAGCCAAATATCTGCCTCTCCGGGTCAGGTCGACTCCCGCAACTTCGTGCAGCTCGGCGCGCAGCTCGGCGTGCAGCTCAGGGGTATCGACGTGTGACGTGACCCGTACGTCGGTGCGGGTCTGCCGAGTGCTCGAGGGCGCCCTCGTGGCCCTGGCTCGATCTGCCACCAGGTCCTCCTCGTCGGCAAGCGACCCCGCAAGGCGCTGCCGCCTCTCAGCGGACGCCGGGACACCTCCGGTCCGGCGCACCTGCGGGGCGGCGACCGGTCACCGCTTCTCGTGTCTTGAACGGCCACACTTTGTAGATGGCTCGCGGAGACCGGATGCAATCGTATCGTATGCGATACGCGCCGGTGCTGTCGTCGGCCGCTCCGGGTTCCTTTTCATGCCCCCTTTAGGGGATACGACCTCCATTTTAAGGCGTTTGCAGGGCGGCGACCGGTCGCCGTTTTTCGTGCTGTGTGCGATACACAGCCGGCGCACCCGGCGGATCCAGACAGGGCACCTCCGTGCGCGTGCCACGCGAGGCTGCGGTCCGACATCCAACCCGAGCGAGGAGGGGAGCCCTCAACGCCTCTGCGTGTACGTTCCCAGGGTCGTCGGGTCGGGAGGACGTCATGCGCACCGTGGGAATCGCAGCCCTGACAGCCCTGGTCGTGGCCCTCCTCGTCGTGCTCGTACGACCTCGTCCCGCCCCTCCCACTCCAACCGACGGCGGCGAGGCCCACCCCGAGGTGCTGCGAAGGCTGGACGCCCTGGAACACGCGCGTGCCACGGGGTCGGCGACCGAGACCGTCCGCCTCGAGGGGCGCGCCAAGCCGTCCGCGTTGCGTCTCCGAGCCTTCGAGGCCCGCCTGGAGCGGCTGGAGGAGGCCTCGACGGCCCGGCCCGGCGCGGACACGGGCGCTGCGGTCGCGGAGACCGGCGAGACCGACGACGCGGCAGCGGCGGCCGCGAAGAAGGCCGCGGACGACGACTACCAGACGTGGATCGACCGCCTCTACGACGACAACGAGAACGTGGCCTTCAGCGCGACGATCGAGCTGAGCCGCATCCGGGACGCTCGGGCCGTGAAGCCCCTCGCGTACGTGCTCCGCACCCACCGCGACTACTACGTCCGCCTGGGCGCCGCGGCGGCACTCGGCAACCTGCAGGCCCTGGAAGCCGTGCCCGCGCTTCTCGACGCCCTGGCGGACAAGGACCAGCTCGTTTGCACGGCTGCCCACGACGCGCTCCGAAAGATCACCTCCGGCACCGTGCCCTACGACGCCTCGGCACCGAAGGAGGCGCGGCTGGAGGCCCAGGCGGCCTGGCGGCAGTGGTTCCGGGAGAACGAGGAGCGCCTCGGCGGGATTCGCGAGGACAAGTAGCACCGGACGGGGCGCGGTGGCCTCCCGGTCTCCCCCACCTCCACCCCCTGGTCGCGGAGGGATGCCCCGGGGTAGAAGAGGGCCCGGGAGGACGATGCCGACGCACGACGTCCGGTTGCCGGGGAGCGCTCGGGGCCCGGTGCCGTGGTGGGTCTCGCTGGCCGTCGTCGTCCTGATCCTGGGCGGCGCGCTGGCCGCCGCGCTCGCCCTCGAGCCGCGGGGACTGAAGACCCCACGGCCCCCGCCGCGCGGGCAGGTGACGATCTTCCGCGACGTCCTCACCGGACGGCTGCTGGACGAGAACGGCGTGCCGCTGCCGCCGGAGGACGGCCCGGGCAGCAGCCGGAGCCACCCGCTCCGGATCCGCTTCGTGCCGTCGGCCGACGTCGCGCAGTCCGCGCCCACCGTGAAGCGGCTGGTGGACTTCCTCGAGAGGCGCACGGGGCGGGTCGTCGAGGGCCGCACGCTTCACGACTACGGCCTCGTGATCCAGGAGCTGATCCAGCGGAAGTGCGACGTCGCCTTCCTGACCGCGGCCTCGTACGCCCGGGCGCGCTACGCGACGGAGAACAACGACGATCCCGACGACGACATCGAGGCCTTCCTGCAGGTCGTCCGGCGCGGCCAATCGGAGTACCCGGGCTCCGATCTCGCGTACCGCGCCGCGCTGATCGTTCGGACGGACTCGCCGATCCAGTCGGTGAGCGACATCGGGCCCGACACGCTCGTCGGCCTCGGCTCTCCAACCTCCGGCGCGAGCAGCATCCTGCCCTCGGCGCTCTTCACCCGTCTGGGCGTGCGGCCGAAGGTCCACCGCATCGTGGGCTACCCCTTCATCGTGACCGCCGTGCTCCAGGGCGTCGTGGAGGTCGGCAGCGTCTGGTGGTCGGCGCCGAACGAGGAGCAGCCGCGCAACGACGCCCGGCAGCTCGTCGTCGAGTCGAATCCCGACGTGTTCGAGATGACGCGCATCATCGGCTTCACCGCCTGGATCCCCAACGAGCCCGTGGTTTGCCCCAAGGCTCTCGACATCGAGGTCCGGCACGAGATCGCCCGCGCCTTGTCCCTCTACGTCGCGCAACTGACGCTGACCGAGGAGGGGCGCAAGGAGCTCGTCGCCGTCGGCACGCCGGTCGGGTTCATCCCCGCCACGAACGAGGACTTCCTCCCCCTGATGGAGGTGATCGAGCAGGCGTTCGCCGACGACCCGGAAGGCCGCCGGCACTTCATGGCGGGCTCGAAATGAGCGACGCGCCGCTGATCCGCGTACGAGGCCTCGGCAAGGTGTACCCGAACGGGTACCGCGCCCTGACGGGCATCGACCTCGACGTGGAGGCCGGCGAGTTCGTGGTCGTGATCGGCCTGTCCGGCTCGGGGAAGTCGACGCTCGTTCGTTGCCTCAATCGCCTGATCGATCCCACCGAAGGGACGATCGAGTTCGCGGGGCGCGACGTCACCACGGTGCGCGGCGCGGAGCTCAGGGCGCTCCGCCGCGAGGTCGCGATGGTCTTTCAACAGTTCAACCTCGTGAACCGAGCGACGGTGTTGGTGAACGTCCTCACCGGCGCGCTCGAGCGCCAGGCGACGATTCCCAGCCTCGTCGGACTGTGGCGGCGGGCGGACCGCGAGGCCGCGATGGAGGCGCTCCGCCTGGTCGGCCTCGAGGACCGGGCGCTCTACCGGGCCGACGCGCTGTCGGGCGGGGAGCAGCAGCGCGTGGCCATCGCGCGGGCGCTGATGCAACGGCCGCGCGCGCTCCTGGCCGACGAACCGGTCGCCTCGCTCGACCCCGCCACCTCGCACTCGGTCCTCGACTACCTCCGGGAGCTCCAGACGAAGCAGGGCACCGCGATCGTCGCGAACCTCCATTTCCTCTCCCTCGCCCGGGAGTACGGAACGCGGGTGATCGCCCTGAAGGACGGCCGGAAGATGTTCGAGGGGGCGCCGACCGACATCACGGACGAGGTCTTTCAGCGCATCTACGGCGACGAAGCGAAGCAGGTGGAGATCCGATGAGCACGGCCTCCCCCCCGCTGACGCTGAGGGAGCGCCGACACCTCGCCTGGGCCCGTGCGGCCGCGGTCCTCGCCGACTCGCTGATCGTGATGTACGTGCTCTGGTGCCTGAGCTTCCTCGCCGGGCACGCTGCAGGGGACCTGGGCCGGGAGGGCTGGCTCGAGAGCCGCGCGGGCTTCCTCGGGCAGCGCCCCTGGCTCCTCCTGCTGGCGCCCCTCGTCGCCGCGCTGTGGCAGATCACCGGCGAGTCGATCGGTCAGCGCCTGAACCGCGTCCGCCTCGTGGACGCGGCCGGTGCCCCCGCGGGCCCCGACCGACGGGCGTGGCGGGGCGTCGTCGCCTCGCTCCAGACCCTCGTCGTCCTGCTTCCGGCGGTCCTGGGCGTCCTCCGCGAACGGCAGGGGCTGCCGGGGGGGTTCTGGTTCCTCCTCACGCTGCTGCTCGCGCTCGCCTTCCTCGCCCTCGGGTTCGCGGACCGCCGCGGCCGCGGGCTCCCCGACGTGGCGTCCGGCACGCGCACGACGCTTCGCCCCCTGCGCGAGACGGTCCGGCGTAGGCCCTGGTGGCAGAGGCTGAACGCGTGGATCGGCGTCCTCGTCGTGATCCTCACGTTCCGGGTGGGCTTCGTGCTGACGGAGTTCGAGCCGAGGGAGCTGGTGGAGAACGTCTCCGACACGTTCCCGGTTCTGAGCCGGCTGTTCCATCCCGACTGGTCGATCGTCGGGCCCGTCATCGAGAAGATGGTCGAGACGGTCTTCCTGGCCTTGATGGCCTCGGCGCTCGCGCTCCCCTTCGCGTTCGGTCTGAGCTTCCTCGGAGCGCGAAACGTCATGACGAAGACGGCGGCAGGGCGGGTGGTCTACGTCCTCGCTCGCATGTTCATGAACGTCACCCGCTCGATCGAGCCGCTCGTCTGGGTGATCATCTTCTCGCTCTGGGTCCGCGTCGGCCCCGACGCGGGCATGCTCGCGTTGTTCATCCACTCGGTCGCGGCACTCGGGAAGCTCTACAGCGAGTCCATCGAGTCGATCGACCCGGGGCCCGTCGAGGCGATCCAGGCCACGGGCGCCAACACCTTGCAGGTGCTCCGCTACGGCATCGTGCCCCAGGTCGTCCCGCCCTTCCTGTCCTTCACCGTCTACCGCTGGGACATCAACGTCCGCATGGCCACGATCCTGGGCCTGGTCGGCGGCGGCGGCATCGGCGACATGCTGATCAACTACCAGCGCCTGGGGCGCTACGAGCCGCTGGGCACCATCCTGCTCTTCGTGACGCTGGTCGTCTGGGCGATGGACTGGGCATCCTCGAAGGCCCGCGAGCGCCTGGCGTAGACTGCCCCATCGCGGGGTGCCAGGCACCGATACCGTACGGCGTCAGGCCCCAGGCGAAGAGGAACACCATGCCCCCGAGGCTCCACCCCCTGCTCCTTGCGTTCGTCCTCGCACTGGCCGCGTCGGCCGCCGCCAACGAGGAGATCCGGATCCCCGACGCCTGGGTCGAGGCCGCGCTCGAGGCGGCCGGGGACAACCGGGGAGAGCTGGAGCAGGTCCTCGCCCACTACGCCGGCGACGCCGACCCCCAGAAGCTCGTCGGCGCGCGGTTCCTGATCGCGAACATGCTCTCGCACGGGTACGTGATCACGGAACTGCGCGGCGAGAAGGAGGAGGCGATCCCCTTCGATCCACTCGCCTACGACACGCTGGACGAGGCTCACGCGGCCCTGGACGCGCTGGAGAAGGAGCACGGCTCGGTCCGGTTCGCGCGCGACCGTCTCGTGAAGGACGTCGAGACCATCACGGCCGACTTCCTGATCCGGCACCTCGACGCGTCGTTCGAGGCGTGGGCCGCCTCCCCGGAGAAGACGCGCGTCGGCTTCCGGGCCTTCCTCGACTACGTGCTGCCTTACCGCGGCAGCCAGGAGCCCCTCGACCTGTGGATCGC
The DNA here is from genome assembly GCA_030618975.1 of Planctomycetia bacterium. Lineage (GTDB taxonomy): Bacteria > Planctomycetota > PLA2 > PLA2 > JAEUHO01 > JAUXCH01. Next base: position 501 of record JAUXCH010000285.1, on the reverse strand, counting down.
ACCGCTTCGCGAACGCTACGCGAAGCTCTGGGAGGAGAACGGCGGCGACGTCCAGGCAGCGCGGAAGCACCTCTCGAAGGACGTACGCGGGCTCGTCCGGTTCAACGACCGCTACTACCTCCACCCCACGGACCAGGGGTTCTCGGAGATGGTCGCGTCCGGTCTGGGCTGCTGCGAGGTCATGACGAACATCATGACCTTCGCGTCCCGGAGCGTCGCGATCGCCACCGCCGCCGACTACACGCCGGCGTGGGCGCACCGCGACAACAACCACGCGTGGAACGTGCTCCTCGACGCCGACGGCCGCGGCTTCGCCAAGGCCAACGCCCACGCGGCGAAGGTCTACCGCAAGACCTTCGCGCTCCAGCGCGACAACCTCGCCTTCCTCCTCCCCGAGGGGCAGGAGGCGCCGAACCGGTTCCTCAAGAGCAAGACGTACGTCGACGTGACCGACCAGTACGCCCCCACCACGAACGTCACGGTGGCCCTCGACCCGGAGGT
>JAUXCH010000946.1 GCA_030618975.1 Planctomycetia bacterium | reverse complement strand
CGAATCGCCTCGGCGAGTCCCTCCACGATCCCCTCGCGGTCCGTCACGGGGATCTTGATCCCGCAACTCTCCGTCACGACGTCCGCGAACCCGCAGTGGTCGAGGCACACAACGGGCACGCCGAGCGAAAGCGCCTCGAGCACGACCGTCGATGTCAGATCCTTGAGGCTCGTGATCACGAAGACGTGGGCCGAGCCCACCACGGCCAGCGCCCGTTCCCGCGGCACCCACCCGTGCCAGGTAACACGCGGGGCAACGCCCCACCGCTCCGCCTCACGCTCCCAGACCTGCCGCCTGGGTCCGTCGCCCAGCACATCGAGGTGCCACGGCACTTCGCTCGGAAGCCGCCTGCATGCTGCGTGCAGTAGGTTCAGCGCCTTCCCCGGCAGGTGCAGCCCGCTCCACGCGATGCGTAGCGGCTCTCCCGCCATCCGCACCGGCGGCACGACGCCCGGTCTCACCTCTGCCCCGACCTCCGCGATCACCGTCGCATCGAGGCCATACGTCCGCCTGATCTCCCGCCGGATGCCGCCCGTCGCCGCGATCAACCCCTCGCCTGCGCGCCGCATCGCAAGCCGCGGCGCGCGAAGCACGATCCTCTGCACGGTGTTCACTGCGTTCCGCACGGCGTAGTACGCAGCGCCGTATGGCCCCAGAATCGGTAGCAACCGCGCAGGTGTGTTCTCGAGCCCGCCGATCGGCCCCCAGACGAAGGGGAGATCGAGTTCGTAGAACCGCCCCGGAAACCTGAAACCCACGTACGTCAGCAGATGCACAACGTCGATCGCCCGCTCGGCGTGGATCCGCCTCGCCTGCTGAAGCGCGTTCCGCTGCCAGCCCCCGTACACCAGGTTCATGACCGGCTTCAGCGGCGACGCCTCGATTCGCCGCCAGGCCGGCGTGGGCCGGTAGTGCCACCACTTCGGCGCGACGTAGTGGAAGCGCGGGACGCCGGCACCCGAACGCCCGACGAGCGCAGCCTTGATTGCCTCACGGTGGTAGTCAGCGGTAATCACGTCCACCTCGTGGCGCCTCGCGATCTCCGTGACCCACGACCAGCCGACGCCCTCCTCCGACCCCTGGGCAGGGTTGCATGCGTAGGCGACGAGCAGCACACGTGGCCGATTGGCCTGCACGTCCGTCATGCCGCATTGCCCTCCTCCTCCTGGTCGCTGCTCCCAACGAATCCGAGCAGGGCAAACACCGGGACCAACACGAGGAGATCCACGCCAAACATCGCGCCTGAGACCTCGGGGATCGACCGCACTGTGAAAAAGACGAGCAGTCCTGCAGAGACCAGAACAACGGTGCGGGTCGTTGAACCCACCTCGTCACCACGCCTCAGGCTCCGGAGCATGTCCCGCCAAGCGAGCACGAAGCCCCCGACCACGGCCAGTGCCCCGAGGAAGCCGCCGACCAACCACGCATGGAGGACCGTGTTGTGGACGTGCTCCTTCAGCACGTAGCGATCCGCCTGCGGGCCGAAGCCAAGCCACGGGTCCTTCGAGAGGATCTCCGACGCACCGCGCCACGCACGGGTTCGGCCGGTCATCGATTGGAGTTCCTCCTCTCCCTGCCCACGCGTCAGATGCGCCTCGACGCGGTCCACGGCAGCCATCTCGATCACGTTGGCGAGAACTCCGACCACCATCGCCAAGACGACGAGCGCAAACGCGAGACGCGTCCGCCCCCCGAGAACAGATAGAAGGAAAACGATCGAAGCCGCAAGCGCGACGATCGCGCCGCGCGACTGCAGCAGGTACACGAGAGCCGCGGAGATGAGCGCCACACCGCCCCACGCCACCCGCCGCACACCATGGCGCCGGAGCGCGAGAACGGCCCCCAGGATCGCTGGGATGGCCGCAAGACGTGCGAATCCCGACGAGCGCGACATGG
>JAUXCH010000491.1 GCA_030618975.1 Planctomycetia bacterium | reverse complement strand
GGGCACGCGGCGCTCAGTAGCTCTCGATCTCGCCCGGCTTCACGTCGAGCACCTCGGCGAGGGTCCGCAGGGTCCGGGCGTGCGGCTTCTCGACCTCGCCACGTTCGATGCGCGCGATCGTCTTGGAGCTGAGGCCGGGAAACTCGTCGCGCCCTACGCCGCGCAGGATGCGCAGTCGCCGGAGACACCCGCCGAAGGACGTGTCCTGGTCGCGACGCCTGGCGTTGGCCCGGCGCCGGTAGGCCGGGTCCCGCTCGTACAGGATGGCGTCCACGGACACCTCGTAGGTGCCGAAGGCAAGCGTCCGGCCGAAGTCCGTGATGCGCAGCTTGCGGGCGTTGAACCTCCGGTGCGCCCGTTCGCGGAGCGTCGAGAGCGGAACCAGCAGCGTCGAGAAGTCTCCGCGCCAGAGCACCAGTTGGTCCTCGCGTGCGTAGTGGTGCGCCGCGACGACGTAGTCCTCGGGGTGTCGTGCGTGGAGGACCTCCGCGAGCTCGGCGCCGCCGAGGGCGGCTTCGGGGTTGGGAAGGATGCGGGAGAAGCCGGCCGTCAGCGCGGCGAGCTGCTCGGGGCCGGTTCGGAACCGCACCCACAGGGTCGGCCCCCGAGAGGCCGCGGGCCGGCGGGCCAGGGCCCGGCAGAGCAGGGTCAGGAGCTCCCGGTGCACCAGGAGCCACAGGTCGTCGGGGTCCTGCTCCTCCAGGGCCGCGCGGATCTTCTCGTAGGAGTCGAGGGTGCGCGGCGCGAGACGATCCAGATCGCGAACGCTCCGCCTCGCTCCCCGCCGGATCAGCACGTTCGTCACATTCATGGCGTCTCTCACACCGGGTTGTCGGAATCCACGGCACCCCACGCGTCGCGAAGCTCGGCCCATCCTTCCAGCCCTGGCTGCCGAGGGGCTCCGGGAGGGGCAGGTCGAACGGCACGTGCTGGGCTTTCCGAGCTGCGGTCTCTAAATGTCCTATCTCAATATTTTACAGGAAAGGACATTTGGGGGCACGTAGAAGCAGCCTCGGTGCTCCTCGTTCCTGCACGTGGGGAGCGTGCCGGAAGCCCCTGCTGTCGGATCCCTTTCCGGACGGTGTCCTGTGCCGGCTCAGAGGCCGTGGAGAGCGCTGCGGTAGGCGTTGGCCAGGTCCCTCTCGACGCGCCGCATCGACCCGGCCAGCTCACGCTCGATCGCTTCCCGCTCCCGCGAGCGGAGGACGTACGTGCCGCGCAGGTGCGGTCGCTCCTCCAGCATGCGGGCGCGCAGGCCCTCCGGGGGATGCGTAGCATCGAGCACGGGCGCCTCGACGCTCGCGAGGCGGTGCAGGCGCTCCCTCTCGCGCGGAGGCAGAGCTCCTGCGAGATGGGTGACCTCCGCGAGGATGGCGCGATCCGTTCGGCCGTGCACGACCCGGTGCACGGCGTGCTGGAACGTGCCCGCGAGCAGGAACTTGTCGATCAGGCGCCGTGCGCCCTCGCTCCCTGCCACCGTGGCCGCGAGGCGGTCTGCGTGATACTCGGACAACTGCGAGTCGGACCACTCGAGGTGCACCATCACCTGGAGCAGGGTTCGGGGCACGAAGGACACGACGTACGAGCTCAGGGCCGCAAGCATGCCCTCGGGGCCCTCCCCTTGCTCCCAGAAGCTGTTCGGCGTGAGGATCTCGCACCAAGCGGCCACGGTCTGCAGCGCCGTCGAGATCAGGCGCAGGCGACCCTCGTCTCCGTGGACGAGATGCGCCAGTTCGTGCCCGAGCAGCGCCACGACCTCCTGATTGTCGAGCGTGGCGAGCAGCGGCAGGCCGAGCACGAGACCACGTCGACGCCCGTGGCCCAAGGTACCGACGCCCGCGTTGAAGTCTGCGTTCGCGGCGATGACGTCGGGCGCGCGCGCCCCAATGCGCTCCGCCACGTCGCCGACGACCCGCACCAGATGTGGGTGTTCCGAGGGGTCGAGGATCTGCTCGTCGGGAATCGAGAACAGGCGAGGACGCAGCAACCAGGCGAACGCGACGAGAAACAGACCGCCCAGGACGGCGAACAGGTTGAACCACGTCACGGCCACGAGGAGCACGGCGCCGACCAGGAGCAGAGGGGTCGTGAGCAGGACGCCTACCGACAGCAGGACGAGCAAGAACCGGCGCAGCGATGCCCGCGGCCGCGTCGTCTCGGTCTGCTTGACGCGCTCGTAGAGCGCCGTCCCGTGGCGGTTCCCCAACGCGAGGTAGGCCTGTTCGGTGAGGTTGCGCGGTCGCGCCGCGTCCGGCGCGTCGAGGTTCCAGCCGCATCCGCACCACGGCGTGAAGCCCGGGTCTTGCGGAACGCGCGCACCGCAGTCGGGGCACTTGACGCGCGGGTCGACCATGGCTCCCTCCGTCTCGAGCGGGTCAATCTACCGTCGGACGGTTCCCTGCGCACGCACGAGCGGGCCTCCGTGCCCCCGGCGGGGCGCGGCGGGTGGAATTCTCGCTCCTCCACCGCGTGAGCGGCGCGGGCGAGCACGTGGTCGTGGACGTGAAGGCCGGGTAGGCGGTACCGTGACCGGGTCCGCTGCCGGGAGGTGTCATGAGATCCCTGCTCGTCGTCGTAGCCCTGCTCGTGTTCGCGGTGCCGGCGTTCGCGGCGCCCGACGTCGAAGGCTACGAGTTGACGGTGGTCGTGCACGACGAGCGTCTCGAGGTGGAGGCCGTGCTCGCCCTGGCTGCCGGCGCGGGGCGCACCCTCGAGCTGGATCTGTCGCCCACCATGCGGGTCGAGTCCATGGACGCCGGGAGTCCCGAGGCGACCTTTGCGCGCGAGGGGTCGAAGCTCACCGTGGACCGGAAGGGCTGCGCCGACGCCACGACGCTTCGGTTTCGCCTGACCGGGTCACCCCGCAACCAGTTCTCGAAGCAGCGGGGCGGCTTCCTCCGGACCGTCGTGGGCCCGGAGGCTACGTACGTTCGGAGTCAGTACGCCTGGTACCCGCGGTTGTCGGGCGACGCTGCGACCTACCGAACCGTGGTGAAGGCGCGCAAGGACTGGCGGGTGCGTACGGCCGGCGAGACCGCGGAGCCCACCGAGGAGAACGGCCTGCGGGTCTGGACCTTCGTCACCGAGCGGCCCGTTCGAGACGTCGGCCTGGTGGCCGGGCCGTACGTGCGTCGGAAGGGGCCGGGGAACGGCGATCTTCTCATCGACGCCCTGGTCCTCCCCGGCGACGAGGAGGGTGCGGACCGTCTCCTGGGCGTGGCGCAGAGCGTCTTCGACCACTACACGGCACGATTCGGCGCGGTGGAGCTGAAGCGCTTCACGATCGTCGAGATGCCGCGTGCCTTCGGCGTGGGGAGCGGCTACGGAGAGGACGGCTACGTCCTCATCGGCCGGGGTGCCTTCGGGGACGCGTCGTGGGGGGCGGACCTGGTGGCGCACGAGATCGCGCACACGTGGTGGGGGAGGGAGGTGTCGTTTCGCCGGTTCGCGAGCGAGACCCTCGCGACCTATGCCACGCTCGGATGGATCGAGTCGGCTCGTGGCGCGGACGCCGGCCGGAAGGAGCGTAGACGCGCGATCGAGACCGTCCTGCGCGCCGCGGACGCGGGGAAGGAGATCGCGCTCGCCGAGATCGAGGCATGGGGCCGTGGCATGGACCCCGAGACCTATCGGGCGCACGCGTACGAGAAGGGGATGATGCTCCTCTCGATGGTGGAGGACGCGCTCGGCCGGAAGAAGCTCGACGCACGCCTCTCGGGGTTCTTCGCGGATCACCGCGGCGTCGTCGTGGAGTGGAGCGACCTTCGTAGAGTGCTCGCCAAGGGGCCGGCCCGGTCCGTCGTCGAGCAGTGGGAGGTGCCCGGAATCCCCACCCTCGAGGTGACCTTCGAAGTCTCGAAGTCCGGGCGCCGGCAGAAGGTGAAGGGCGCGGTGACGCAGGCGGGCACGGCCAAGCCGTTCCGGCTCGTGGTGCCCGTCGTCGTCCGGTCCGGCGAGGCGGAGGCCGAAGACGTGGTGAAGCTCAGCCGGCAAAAGGCCGCTTTCACCGTGTCGGTGGACGCGCCGCCGGACGCCGTCCTGCTCGATCCCGACTGGCGCCTCCTCGTCCGTGCACCTCGCGGCCAGGTCCTCGATGCCGGCGCGGTGATCGACGAGGCCTTCCAGGTCGTCAACGCCCCCAACGAGAAGGACCGGACGAAGAACGAGAACGCCGTCCGGCTGCTGCGGGAACTCCTCGCCGCCGGCGCCGGCAAGCACGAGGGCCTGTGCCACACGGGGATCGGACGCTGCCTGTTCCGGCTCGGCCGGAACGAGGGGGCGAAGAAGGAGCTCGAGGAGGCGCTTCGACTGGGCGGCGGCGGACCGTTCCACCGCCGCTGGATCCACCTTCGGCTCGGCTGCATCGCCGATCTCGCGGGGAAGCGGAACGAGGCGTCGGCGCACTACCAGGAGGTCGTCGCGTCCGGGAAGGGCGACTACACGACGAAGCTGGCGAAGCGGTATCTCGAGACGCCCTACGACGGGGACTGACGCAGCCGCACCGTCAACGTCTCGGCTGCTTCGGCTCCCGTGCTCCCGGGCTGGACACACCGAGCACCGCGATG
>JAUXCH010000486.1 GCA_030618975.1 Planctomycetia bacterium | reverse complement strand
TTCTCGACGAGGACGACCGGAACGTCGTCTGCGTGATCCTGACCGTCACGAACAACTCGGGCGGCGGACAGCCCGTGTCCATGGCCAACCTCAAGGCGGCCAGCGAGATCACGCGCTCGCACGGCCTCCCGTTCTACCTCGATGCCTGCCGCTTCGCGGAGAACGCCTACTTCATCAAGCTCCGCGAGGAGGGCTACGCCGACCGCACGCCCGAGAGCATCGCGCAGGAGATGTTCTCCTACGCCGACGGTGCGACCTTCAGCGCCAAGAAGGACGGCCTCGTCAACATCGGCGGCTTCCTCGCGTCCAACGACAGCCGCCTCGCCCAGCAGGAGGAAAACCTCCTCATCCTCACCGAGGGCTTCCCGACCTACGGCGGCCTCGCGGGCCGCGACCTCGAAGCCATCGCCGTCGGCCTGGTCGAAGTCGTCCAGGAGGACTACCTCCGCTACCGCCTCGCCTCGACCCGCTATCTGGGCGAAGGGCTCCTGGAGCTCGGCATGCCGATCGTGGAGCCGCCCGGCGGCCACGCCATCTACGTCGACGCCGGCGCCTTCCTCCCCCACATCCCGCCGCACCGCTTCCCCGGCCAGGCGCTCGCCTGCGCCTTCTACCTGGAGGGCGGCGTTCGTGGCGTCGAGATCGGCTCCGTCATGTTCGGCGGCCTCGACCCGGCGACCGGCAAGGAACGCTTCGCCCCCCTCGAGCTGCTCCGCCTCGCGATCCCGCGCCGCATGTACACGCAGAGCCACATCGACTACGTGCTCGACGTCGCCGCCGAGGTGGTGGAAGGCCGCGAGGACCTGCCCGGCTACGAGATCGTCGAGGAACCGTCGCAGCTGAGGCACTTCACCCTGAAGATGAAGCCCATCACGAGTTGATCCCTACGCCAGGTCCTCGTGCGTATCGAGCAGGTCGATCTCGCCGTCGGGCAGGTCGAAGTCCGCGGGCGTGAACGGCGGCCCCTCGTAGGGGATCGCGCGTCCGGCGTCCGAGACCGGCTCCGTATCGCGGAAGAAGTCGTCCACGCTCATCGTCCGCGCACCGAGCTGCTTCGCGCGTCCCGCGAGCTCGCGGTCGTTCGTCACCAGCACCACGCCGGGTCCACCGCTCCGCCCCGCTTGCCGTCTGAGATGGTCGATGATCGCCTCGTCCGCCGAACCCAGCGCGTAGTGCCAGGAGATCCGCCCGGCTCGCCCCTTCAGTCCTTCGCGCCAGGTGCCCGGTCGCGCGTCGAAGACGAGGTGGATCCGGTGGACCCCTCCGGGGATCTTCCTTCCGGGTGACGCGGCCCGCGACCGCTCCACGAGCTTGCGCCGCGCCGCGTCCAGGTCGCCGCCCAGGTCCCCGAACAGGCGCCACGTGGCGTTGTACGCGTCCACGACGACGAGGCGGCTCACACGCGCCTCCCCGGAAGGGGGGAGACCCGGAAGCGGGTGGAAAGGAACGGAGGACGGCGCATGGCGACCACCCTACCCGCTGGGTGGGCACGAGAGGCTGGCGGATGGGCCCCCCCTCTGCGATCCTTCGCCCATGCGCATTCCCCTGCTCCTCCTCGTCCCCGTCGCGTTCGCCCTCGCAGGCTGCGTGACGACGTCCTCCCGGTGCTACCCGCGGCGGTGCCGGGCCCCTGCGCCCACGGCGCCGATGCCGCCACCCGCGAAGGCCGCCACCCACGTCCTCTACGACGGCCGTCTCGGCACCCCCACGACCCTGGACAACTTCGTGGCCGAGGCCCTCGGCACCGACCTCGTCGTCTTCGGCGAGCTCCACGGCGACCCCGTCGGCGCGGCGTACCAGCTGGCCCTCCTGAAGAAGCTCGACCGGGGCGTGCGCCCCCTGGCGATCGCCATGGAGTTCTTCGAGGCCGACGTCCAGTACGCCCTCGACGCCTACCTCGCGGGCGAGATGGACGAGGAGACCTTCGTCAAGGAGACGAAACGAAACGCCGCCTACGCGAAGACGCACGGCCCCCTCGTCGAGTGGGCGAAGGCGAACGGCGCCCCCGTCCTCGCAGCCAACGCGCCGCGCAAGATCGTCAGCGGCTACCGCAAGTCCGACCTCGACTACGACGCCTACCGCGAGTCGCTGGCCGAGGAGGAGCGCGCCTGGCTGCCCGACGCCACGACCGTCGTCGAGGACGCGTACTGGGAGCGCTTCGCCGCGCTCATGGGCGAGAAAATGGCGAAGCCGTTCTTCAAGTCGCAGTCCCTGTGGGACGACGCGATGGCCGAGAGCATGGCGAAGTTCCGCGACGCCCACCCGAACCACCGCATCCTCTTCGTCGTCGGAGGCTTCCACGTCACCGGCGGTCTCGGCACGATCACCAAGTACCTGCAGCGCCGTCCGAACGACAAGGTCTCCGCCCTCGTCATGTCGACGAGCCGCGACGGCTCGCTGGCCTGGGACCCGGACGACCACCACGCCGGCAATGCGGTGCTGGTGGTCAAGCCGCCCAAGAAGCGCGAGCGCGGGGGGGCGAACCCGCACACCCGACCGAAGAAGGCGGCCATGCCGGCGAAGCCGACGACCCCCGAGCCGCCCGCCGAGAACCCCGCCCGTCCGCAGTCTTGACCCTCCCCGGAGGGGGGCGTACCGTCTTCCACCCCAACGAGGCGGCGTAGCTCAGCTGGTTAGAGCACAGCCTTCATAAGGCTGGGGTCACTGGTTCAAGTCCAGTCGCCGCTACCACCCAGCGCCCTCTCGTCCACCCGGACGAGGGGGCGTTTTCCTTGCCGGCCGCGACAGTGCGCGCGTGGGTCCTGCCGCACGGGTTCACGTCCCGTCGCCGCCACCCACGCAGCCCAGCCTCGAGGAGGCCCACGAACGACAGCCTCTGGATCGCCTGGGAGGCGCACCGTGCGTCCGTCCACGTCGCACCTCACGTCGAGAGCGCTCGTGGAAGAGGTGAGGAGCGACCCTGTCGCCCCGCGGTGACCCCAGGCTCGAACGGGAAGGGGCCTCTCTCCGTGCCCCACCCCGCATCCGACCGCATCAGTGCGCCACGGGAGACCGTCATGGTGAGTCATAGTGACTCATAATGAGTCATACTGACTCACGGCGAAGGACCTTCGACGAAGGCGGGATCCACTTCGCTCTCGTTTGCACGCTGGATCGGGGTGGTCATGGATGGCGGGGAGTCGTCCGGATCGTCCGCGGATGGCTCCACTGCGGTGACAGTTCGCCAGGACCTGGTCCTCGTCGCCGACGTCTCCATCAGGCCGCGCAGGGTTGTCCATCCAACCGGACGGATCCGGCTCCCACGTTCTCCGCTGCTCCGCTGGCGTTTCGCACTGCCGGAGTGCTCGAGGCTCGCCGGGTGTCCCCGTGCCCGCAGGGGGGAATCGGCGTTGTCCCTTGCTGAGTGCCTGGCACCCCGTGCAAGGGGGATCGGTACGGGAACGGTTGGGCGAGCAACCGCACGGTGGGCTCCCGGGGCCGGTTGCGGCACAATGGGCGGCGGAGGTCATCTAGTGAAGTACGACAAGGACAAGGAGGCGGAGATCGCCGCGTCTTTCGAGGAGATCGGTGACGCGCTGATCCAGATCTTCTCCGCGTCCCGGCAGCCGGACTGGGACATCCGCCACCACGCCGCGGAATCCCTGGGCAAGGCGGCCGTGGGTGTCTACCAGGCCTTGACGCAGGAAGGCAGGCCTTGACGCAGGAAGGCAGGCCTTGACGCAGGAAGATGCGCATCCGCTCGGGGACGCCTGACCCGACCGCCGCCTGACCGACCGTCCCGAAGTCCTGGAGGTCTCGTGAACCGACTGTTCGCATCCCTCGTGTTCCTCCTCGTCCTGGCCGCCTGCGGCGGATCCTCGAGCGCCCCTCCGGGCGACGTCGACGTCGGCGAGCTCGCCCCCGACTTCGCGCTCGAGGACGTGAACAGTGCCTCGCCCACCGCGCTGGAGGCCGTGACGCCGCGCGACTACCTCGGGAAGGTGTCGGCGTGGTACTTCGGACACGCGACCTGAGGCACGTGCCGTGACCAGTTCGGTCACCTCGAGGGGATCCGCGACGACCTGATGATGGAGGGCCTGCCCCTCGAGGTCCACGTCCTCGGCGTGAACGGGGCCGGTATGGAGAGCGGCAACGGAGCCATGACGAGCGGGCGCACCTTGCCGTGGCTGCAGGACGTGGTCGCGGTGAACGTGTGGGAGCTCTGGCAGGTGGGGTTTCGCGACGTCGTGATCTGCGACGACGACAACCGGTTCGCCGAGGTGTTCAACGTGACGGACCACCCCCTCGGGGAAGCGTCGAACCGCGAGGCGCTGAAGGCGCTGCTCCGCTCGGTGGCGACTCCGTAGGTCAGGCCCGCCGCCTCGTCCGCCTCCTTTGCGACGCGCGTCCCCTCGGCGGCGTCGACGCGGAGGAGCAGGAGCGCACCCACGACGAAGAAGACGATGGGGCTCAGGATGGCGGGACGGACGCTCCTTCGAGTCCTCCGCGGTGCCCCCGGGCAACCACGTGCTCGTCATCGACGAAAGCGAGGGCTGGGAGGGCCTCCGCGTGCCGCTCCGGGTCGCGGTCGGCGAGATCACGGACGTCCTGGTGGACCTGCGCCGCAAGGACAGGGAGTAGTCCCGTCGGTGGCGTCGGACTTCCGGCGCC
>JAUXCH010000722.1 GCA_030618975.1 Planctomycetia bacterium | reverse complement strand
TACGCCATGTCAAGACAGGGCCATTTGTCTTTCCCACCTGCGTAATCGCCACATTACTGCCACGGAAACTGCTTTAACTACGGTAGGCAAGCATACTCGCCACATTCACCCAAAAACTGTGAGAAACCGATTGCGTGAGTTTGGTGTGCGAGCTCGTCGACCACACATTGGTTTTCCTCTCACTCGTGCACGTCGCTTGCGTCGTATGGCTTGGTTGGCGGCACATTGTCCCTAACAATTTCCAATGAGGCAATGGAGACGGGTCGTTTTCACAGATGAGTCACGGTTCACTCTTTTTCGTCCGACGGTCCGAGGATGGCGAGGGTCTCGCCCTCGGTGACCGACAACGACACGCCGCGAAGCACGTCGAGCGGGCCGGACGGACCGACGTACGTCCGCGTTACGTTCGTGACCTCGAGCATGCGCACGTGATAACCGGCCTCCGAACCTCACGCCAGTGGCTGGGCCGCACCTTCCCTTGCGCGGGCGGGCGCGACCCGCTGGGCTGGGGGCGATCGGGGCGCTTCGTCGCCTTCGCACGGCCGTCGGTCGCTCCCCACGACACCCCTGACCCCTGCACACGAAACAGCCTCCGGATCTGCACATCGGCTTCAGGCGGAGGACGCCAGGACGTCCTCGAGCACCGCCAGCACGCGCTCGGCCATGTGGTGGTGCGTGAAGCGATGCAAGACGGCCTCCCGCCCTCGCAGGCCGAGCGCCTGGGCGCGTGCCGGATCCAGGAGCAGGTCGGTGAGAGCCGAGGCGAGCGCATCGACGTCATCGGGCTCGCAGAGCGTGCCGCCCCCGAGGTCGGCGAGCAGCTCGGGGAACGCGCCGTGGCGCGGCTGCACGACGGGGACACCCGCCGCCTGGGCCTCCAGCACGTACAGCCCGAACGCCTCGCCGCACGTGGCGGGGACGGAGAGCGCGGAGAGGCCGCGCAGGAACGCGAGCTTCTCGTCCCGGGAGACGTTTCGCCGCCACTCGACCTGCTCCGACTGGCCGGCCTCGCGGATCCGCTCCTCGAGGCGTTTCGTGAACGGACGGTCCGCCACCGTGCACGTGCCGGTGATCGCCAGGCGAAGCCCCGGCACCCGATTCTCGCGTTTGATCGTGAGAAACGCGTCCACCAGTGTCTCGAGGCCCTTGGCCTCCGTCATCCGGGCGAGGAACCCGACCACGGGTGGGACAGGCGGTGCCGCGGCCGGCTCGTACCCCTCGACGCGGATCCCGTTGTGCACGGGCCGCACGCGGTCGGGCGCCAGGCCCAGCCGGTCCGTCATGACGTCCGCGTAGAAGCGGCTCACCGGAATGACCGCATCGAGCTCGCGGCACCGCTTCGCGAGGAGGTCCCATGCCTGGGAACGATGCGGCTCCGGCAGGCTGTCGAGGAACGCGTCCTCGCCCTGGAGCGTCGAAACCACCTTCACGGGGCCCAGGTGCTCCCGGATCTCGTGGACGAGTCCGACCAGCAGCGCGTTGGACAGACACACCACGTCGGGCCGGCCCGAGGTCGCCAGCCACTCGGCGAGCCGTTCGACCTCCTTGGCCTGGTTCCCGGATTCTCCGCGCAGCGTGGACAGCGTCATCTCGCCCAGCGCGTCCGGTCGCGTCAGGGCGGCCCGCCGGGCGGCCAGGCCGAGGAGGGGGCGGGCATCGAAGATGCGGTCGACCCACCTCGGCGTGCGACGGAACACACGCGAGACCTGCTGCAGGTACATGTTGACCCCGCCCATGGCGAGTGGAGTCCCGAGGCTCGCATCGGCCTCGTCGAGCAGAGGCGGCAGGTAGAGGGGCACCAGGACCGCATCGTGCCCGAGCTCCCGTAGCCCGGAGACGAGCGCGTTGTCCCGCATGCAGGACCCGCAGTAGAAGGTCCCCGCTCCGGGCGTGAGCTGGACGACCTTCACGGCCGGGCACCGAGCGCGTACAGGGTTCCGTCCTCGCACCCCACGAAGATCAGCCCGCCCGCCACGGCGACGGACGCGGTGATCGCACCCCCCAGGGAGAGCTCCCAGATCGAGGTGCCGCTCTCCAGGTCGACCGCGTAGATCCGGCCGTCCTCCGATCCGACGACGACGCGATCGTGCGCGATCACCGGGGAGCTGTCGAGGGCCGCCCGGCATGCATACGACCACAGGACCTCGCCGCTCGCGCGGTCGAGGGCGCGCAGGAACCGGTCGCGTCCGCCCACGACCACGCGGTCCGCGGCCAACGCCGGCGACGAGAAGTAGCCGTCCTCGGCCTCGAAGGTCCACTCGACCTGCCCCGAACGGATCCCCACGGCGACGCACGCGTTGTCCACGTGGGCCACGTAGGCGGTGCCAAGGTCGACGGCCACGGAGCTCGCGACGTAGACGTCCTTGCCGAGGGGCACGTCGCGACGGGTGTCTCCCGACTCCGCATCCACCACGTGGAGAACTCCGTCGCACCCTCCGAAGACCACCACGTCTTCGAAGACGGCGGGCGTACCGTTCACGTAGTTCTCGGTCTCGACCGCCCACACGCCCTCGCCCGTCGCCGCATCCACGCAGTGGAGCTTCCGATCGTAGCTTCCGACGAGCACCAGCATCCTGCCGTCCGCCCTCCGGAAGTAGTTGGCGCCTCCGAGGATCCGATCGTCGGTCGCGTAGGTCCAAAGACCCTCGCCGGAGACGGCGTCGATCGCGTGGAGCGTCCCGTCCGCGGAACCCACGAACACACGTCCGTCGATCGCGAGGGGCGGCGCCTCCACGTCGTCGCTCGTCGGAAACGTCCAGAGCGGCGCGCCGGTGGCCGCGTCCACGGCGTGCACCCGGTTGTCGTTGGACCCCACGACGACTCGGTTGTCGGCGACGACCGGACTCGACACGATCGGCGCTCCCGTCCGGTACGTCCACGCCACGGCGACGGTGTCCGGGAGGTGCTCCGCGCACGCGCCGGTGAGACCCCGGTTGCCGCGGCTCATCGGCCACGCCGTGGTCACCGTCTCGGGGCGGACAAGTCGGATCGTAGCCATGTCGTTCTG
>JAUXCH010000248.1 GCA_030618975.1 Planctomycetia bacterium | reverse complement strand
GGTGATCCCCTCGCTCCTGTGGGCGATGGATCCCAAGAACGCCAAGCACCAGGACACCGAGTCGGCCTCCTACATCGCGTTGGCGAAGGTCGCCCACGACCCGGTCCACATCCCGCGCATCATGAGCGGCCTCGACAAGGCTGCGAAGCACAACCGCGTCGTCCTCGAGGCGACGGCTCTCGCCCTCGGCCTGCTCCGCCGCGAGCACAAGGAGGACCAGTTCACCGCCCGTGAGCTGGACAAGGTCCGCGAGCGCCTGTTCGAGGTCTTCGAAGACAGCGACTACCAGGCTCGCGTTCGAGGCTTCGCCGCCATCTCGATCGGTCTTCTGGGCGACCAGCCGACCGGTTCGGGCGACTACGCGAACGACCAGGCGGCCGCCGCGCGCACCACGACCGAGCGCCTCTTCGAGCTCCTCAAGGGAAAGTACCCCGCAGAGGATCTCCTGGTCGGCCTCCTCATGGGCATCGGCCTCCAGCCCGCGACCTCGCTCCTGCCCGAGCAGCGCGAGGTGCTGGCCACGTGCGCCTTCAAGGGCCGCCTCTACCGCGACTCGGCGTCCAACCTCACCCGCGCCTACGCCGCGCAGGCCCTCGGCCGCATCGGCACCCAGGGTGACATCCGCACGCTCGAAAACGTCATGACCAAGAAGCGCGGCGTCGACCAGAACGTACAGCGTTCGGCCGCCATCGGCCTCGGCCTCCTCGGCCGCCTCGTCTCCGGCGAGGACCGCGTGCAGGTCGCGCAGGTCCTGCTGAAGAGCATCGACAAGGTCAAGGACAAGAGCACCAAGAACTTCGGCATCATCAGCCTGGCGTACCTGCTCGTCGAGGACATCAAGGCGGAGACGACCGACGTCATCGGAAACTCGAGGGCAGACGAGTTCCTGCTCGAGACCGCCCAGAAGGGCAGCTACCTCCACAAGAGCTTCGGCGCGATCGCGCTCGGTCTCGTGATCCGCGAGATCAAGGACGACCTCGATGTCGATGCGTACCAGGAGTTCCGCGAGAAGGGCCTCAAGCTCCTCCGCGAAGGCGTCGCCAGCAAGCGTGGCGACAAGAAGGGTCGCGCTGCGTTCTGCACCGCGCTCGGCATCGCGAAGGACGTGCGAAGCCGTGAGGCCCTGCTGAAGATCCTGGAACAGCGCAACGGCGACAAGATGCTCCGCAGCTACGCCGCGCTGGGGCTCGGCCTCATCGGCGAGCCGACGGCGGCCATCTCCAAGGCCATCGCCATCGCCATGCAGGAGCGCTCCTCCGAGGAGCTCCGTCGTCAGACAGCCGTGGCGCTCGGCCTGCTCGGCAACCCGAAGATCAGCGGTACGGGCAAGGACGCCGTCGCGTTGCTCCTCGACGAGTTGAAGGACGCTCGCACGCAGAGCCACAAGGGCCAGGTCGTGCTCGCGCTCGCCAGCATCGGTGATCACCGCGCCGTCGACAAGCTCGTCGATCTCCTCAAGGACAAGGGCGAACAGGACCTCACCCGCGCGCTCGCCTGCGCAGGCCTCGGCCTGATCGGCGACCTCGAGTGGATCCCGTCCCTGTCTCGTGGCAGCAAGAACGTCAACTACCGCGCTTCGACGGACCTCATCAACGAGTTCCTGAGCATTCTGTAGTCTGAGACGCCTACCCAGAAGGGCCGGTCTCCTGACGGAGACCGGCCCTTCTTTCAATTCCAGGCCTGGGTACGAAGGGCTATGTTGTTTGGCCCTGACGGGCGAGCGGCCAGCACGCCTGCAATCTTGTTTGGCCCTGACGGGCGAGCGGCCAGCACGCCTTTGGCGTGGTGGCCTTTGGGGCATGCGTATCCGGTTGACTCAGGGCACGCCCCGGGCGTAGCCTCTCGCGGCCAGGATCTGCAGGGAGGAGAGGCAAGCGCCCGATGCCGCGTCCCGACTTCCCGCGCACGCTCCTCGAGTTCGCCGATCGTTTCCCGACCGAGGAGGCGGCGATCGACTACCTCGTGGCATCCCGCTGGCCCGACGGTGACTTCAAGTGCCCGACATGCGCTCACGGTACGGCGTACGCGATCTCGACCCGCGGGACGCGGGAGTGCGCGAACTGCAAGCGGCAGGTGTCTCCGACGGCCGGCACGGTCATGCACCGCTCGCGGATGCCCGCGCGCACATGGTTGCTCGCCGCATGGCTGCTCGTGACTGACAAGCGAGGGCTCTCCGCCAAGCAGTTGCAGCGGCAGATCGGCGGGCGCTACGAGACCGCCTACCAGATGCTCCAGAGACTGCGCGCGGCCATGGTCGCTCCGGATCGATCCCAGCTCTTCGGACTCGTCGAGGTGGACGAGACGCTCATCGGTGCGCCGAAGCGTGGGAGACCGGAGCGGACACCGGCCGACAAGGCGATCGTCCTCGGGGCTGTCGAGGTGCGGACCGGCAAGAAGAGCTTCTACCCGGCGCGCATCCGCCTCCGGCACATCAAGCACTACCGGAAAGAGCTCCTTCTCGGCTTCGTGACCGACGTCGTGCGGCCTGGATCCCACGTGGTCACCGATGCCAAGGTGGACTACGAAGGCGTGGCGGAACTCGGGTACGAGCACGGATGCGAGTCCACGTCCGTTGGGGACGACCCTGCCGACGTCCTCAAGCACTTCCACCTTGCGATCTCGAACCTGAAGGCGTGGCTGAACGGCACGTTCCACGGAGCGGTCTCGAAGAAGCACCTGCAGGCCTACCTCAACGAGTTCATGTTCCGGTACAACCGCCGCGCCAACCTGCACGCCGCATTCCAGCGGTTGCTCGGGCTCGGGATGCAGGTCCGCGGCCCGGAGTACACCCAGCTCTACGCGAGCCCGGACGACAACGACGCGTGGGACCACCCGAATCGATGAGGGGCTCAGCGTTGGCGCTGGCCGAGCCTCTCCTGAGCCAACCGGATACGCATGCTTTGGGGCAGGTTGCGCCTTCGGCGCGACCTGCTCGGCGGTGCTTTGCACCGCCGCTTCCTGAGGAAAGTGCTCGTTACTTGGGGTCGTAGACCAGTCGGAAGCCGATGCCCTCGTGCGGACGCCAGCCTGGGACCGGGGTCGCCTCTGTGATCAGGGCCTGGCCTCTCGACGTCGTATAGCCGCCGCCCATCACGAGCCACCCACTCGTCCCTCGGTAGGTCGCCAGGGTGCGCGTGTACTCGGCGACGTTGCCCGCCATGTCGCACAGGCCGAACGGGGAGCGGTCGACCCGGGTGGCCGCGACGTCCGCGGGACCTCTGCGCGGCTGGGCGATGCGAACGTCACGGAGCAGCTCCACCGGCCCCAGCGGGCAGAGGCGTCCGTCCGCGCCGCTCGCCGCCCACGCCCACTCGGCCGCCGTCGGAAGCCTCCCGCCCGCGTGCTTCGCGAACGCGCGCGCATCGTGAAACGAGATGCCCTCGACCGGCCGCCGCGCGGCGTCCGGCGGCACCAGGAACCGGTCGCCCCGCTTCTCCCACGAGATCCGGTCGGGCGCGCCCGGCGCCCCCGGCGTCCGCGGCACGCGCAGGAGACGCTCTGCGGGCGGGAGGGTGGCGAGGAAGACCGCGTAGTGGGCCGCCGTCACCTCGGTAGGGTCCCACAGGAGGGGGCCGACGGAGACCTCCCCGAGCGGCCCGCGAACCCGGCCGCCGACGACGTAGACGCGGCCCTCCGGAACGTGCGCGGGCGGGACCGGACACTCGACGACCAACGGCTCGCCCCCCGGCCGGACCTCGACGGGCCAGCACGCCACCCCGGGCCCGGTCACGCGGACGATCCAGCGTCCGTAGGGGAGCGACGGTTCGCGTCCGTCGATCGGGAGGGCCCGGGTCCATGCGATTTGTCCCGAGTGGTCCTCCACGGGCACCGCGTCGAAGCGCGCCTCCGGGCTGCCTTTCGTCGCGCCGCGGATCTCGAGCACACGCCGCCCCGTCGCCAGGCGCTCGAAGGCGTCGATCTCGTCGCGCTGCGCGTCCGTCCCGCAGCGGGCGAGCAGGCCCAGGACCCCGGAACGGAGCAGCTGGGCCAAGGCCGCCGTCGAAGCGCGACCGTCCGCGTACCGTCCCTCGGCGAACGCCGCGCGAGCCACCTCGACGTGGCCACGCGCCGCCGGGAGGTGCGTCGATTCCGCGCGGGCCACCTCTGCGGCCCGCAGCCCCTCGCGGATCTTGCACGGGCTCACTTCCGGTGCGGGCGGCGGTGCGCCATCCGGCCCGCCCCGCTCCCGCAGCCCTGCCGCGCCCCAGGCACCCAGGACGGAGGCGACGAGCAGGAGCACCGCGGCCTTGCGGTGGCGCCTGAGGAACAGGCCGCCGCGATACAGCGCCCCCAGCACCGGGCCGCGACGCTGGACGAGCGCACGGACCGGCCGGCCGTCCAGCCACGCCAACAGGTCGTCGTGAAGCTCCAGAGCGTGGCGGTAGCGATTCTCCGGCTCGGCTGCCATCGCCTTGGCGGCGATCGCGTCGAGCGCCCGGGGCGTCGTCGACGGCCGAGGGAGGATCCGCGACGCCAGGACGTCCTTCTGCACGTCCTCGAGCGTGCGGCCGCCGCTTCCCACCAACACGTCGAGCTTCGCCTGGAACTCGCACTCGTCCTTGCGGTTGCCCTCTCGGCGCGCCTGCGCGATCAGCAGGCGGAGGCCTTCCGCCTGCTCGAAGGCCGAAACCGTCGAACGGGTGGCCGGCTCGAAGGGCGGCGCACCCGTGAGGACGTGGTGGAGGATGGCGCCGAGCGCCCAGACGTCGCCGCGGCGATCCTCCCCGCCCCGCGCCTGTTCGGGCGGCATGTAGAGCAGCGTGCCCGTGATGCGGAACTTGCCACCCGCGAGGCGCTCGGGCGTCTCGGGCGGCAAGTGGGCGAGTCGGCGATTCTTGCGCTCGAGCAGGGAGCACACGCCGAAGTCGATCACGAGGGGCCGCAGGCCGTTCCGGTCCAGGAGCACGTGTTCCGGCTTCAGGTCGCGGTGGAGCACGCCCTCGCGGACGTTGGCGTGGTGGATGGCCTGGCAGACCGGAAGCAGCACACGCCGGACGATCCCCCGCAGCGTGGACGCGGGCCTGAGGTAGGGGTCCTTCGCCGCGAGTCCGCGGTGCGAGAGCGCGACGAGCTCGGCAAGATCCACGGGATCCCGCAGGAGCTCCATCGTGAAGTAGAGCGACCTGGACCGCGCCCCCGAGTCGTGGATCGGCATGATGTGAGCGTGCTGGATGTTGCCCTGCACCTCGATCTCGCGGCGAAAGCGCCTCCGGTCGGCTTCCCCCGAGCCGGCGGCGAGGACCTTCAGCGCGACGTGACGGTTGGTCGCCGGGTCGAAAGCCCTGTAGACCGCCCCCATGCCGCCGCGTCCGAGGAGCGCCTCGATCTCGTAGCGACCGGTGCGCTCGCCCATTCCGAGGCCGGACACGTCGTCGGCCTCCGGGGGGTTCGGCGTCCGGGACCGCATCGCCGGCTGCTCGGATCGCTTCGAGGGGCCGGGGGGGCGCCGCCTCCGGCGGCGCTTTCCGCGAGGCGGGGTGGCGTCGGCCCGGCGGGCGGCGGCCGCCGGGTCGAACGCCTCGACGGCGCCGGTGTCCGACCGGCGGATCCGGAAGGTGGCTCGGCAGCCCGAGCAGCGCGCGGGCGCCCCGTCCGCCCGCCCCTCGAGCCCGGCCGGGTCCACCCGGAAGCGCTTGCCGCACCGAGGACAGTGCACGCGGGGCTCGGGGAGGGGACCTTCGTGTTCGCTCATCGGGCGCCCGGAGGATACGCATGACCCCGGCGCCACGCACCCCCTTGCCCGTTGCCCGAGGTGCGGCCACGATGGGGGCGGAGGGAAGACGATTCCGAACGAGCCGACCCCCGCAGAGCCCCCGTCCACTCCCGGGGCCCACATGGCCCTCATCGTCGAGGACTCGCCCACGGAGCTGACGCTCCTGACCGCCCTTTCGCGGAAGCAGGGCCTCAACGTCGTACAGGCTTCGGACGCCGAGTCCGCCCGGGCCATCGTGGAGCGTGAGACGCCGGACCTGATCCTGCTCGACGTGCACCTGCCCGGCGCCGACGGCCTGTCGCTCCTCTCCCGGATTCGCGACGAGCACCCGTTCGTGCCGGTCGTGGTGATCTCGTCGAGCACCGATGCCCGGCTCGTGGAGGACGCCCTGAACCTCGGCGCGATGAACTTTCTGCACAAGCCGGTGAAGGCGGCCGAGTTCCGCTTCGTCGTACACCGGATCGCACGCGTGTTGGAGGAGGAGGAAGGCGTGCAGGAGGCACTCGCGTCCATCACGGAACGCAGCACCCAGATGTCCGTGCCCTGCGACCCCGCCCTGTTGCCCCGCGTGGTGGCATACCTCGGCCGCGAGGTCCGCCAACACTATCCGGGCCATCCGGTCCCCCTCCTCGACATCAAGCTCGCCCTCTACGAGGCGCTCGCCAACGCGGTGGAGCACGGCAACCTGGAGATCGGATTCCAGGGCAAGGGCAAGGCCCTCTCGGACGTCAACGGGCTGCGTGAGCTGGTCGCCCTGCGACGCTTGAAGTCACCCTACGCGGGTCGCAAGGTTCACGTCTCCGTCGTGTACCGGCCGAACGCCGTGGAGTACCGCATTCGGGACGAAGGCCGGGGATTCGACCCCGAGGCGTACTCGACGGAAGACGCCCTGTCCAACACCGAACGACTCCACGGTCGCGGGCTCGCGCTGATCCGCCACTACATGGACGAGGTCAGCTGGGACGAGGGCGGGCGGGAGATCCGCATGGTGCGGAACATCGGGCGGCGCTCCCGCCCGCAGAGGGGCGCGTCCTCGAACGTCACTGCTCCCGAATGATCGGGCTGAGGGTCTCGGGCCGGTAGCGGGCCACGTCCAGGATCTTGAAGAGCAAGCGCCGCGCCATGCGGCGTCCGGGCGCGAAGGTGCTCAGCCACTCCGTGAGGTGCTGGAGCTCCTCCCCGTCCGACTCCGCCCCGAGGAACTCCACCTCGATCCGCAAGCCGTCGCGCGCGCGGGGATCCATGATGGGGTCCAGGACGAGCAAGGTCGCGCGCGCGTTCTGGCGGAGATTGCGGAACGTGCGTCCGCCCACGTCCTCCTCCTCGCCGCCCGCGATGTGATCGTCGGACGTGAGGCGCGGGGCGACGAGCAGCGAGACATCGGGGACCCCCCGGGGATCGGACGTGGAGAGCACCGTCACCGCCG
>JAUXCH010000681.1 GCA_030618975.1 Planctomycetia bacterium | reverse complement strand
TACGCGGGCGAGGTCCCCACCGTGGACCCCTTGAACCCCGCGCCCAGGTCCTCGGGCGGCGAGTACCAGCCCTTCCCCACGACGGGCCCCTGCTCGGAGAAGCGTCGGGCCGCCGCCTCCGCCCACGGCATCGAGCGCTCCGGGTCCTCCCGGACGAAGATGCGGCCAGCACGCGCGTCGAGCGCGTCCGGCTCGACCTCCAGCGAGGCGGCAGCCGCCTCGAGGACCTGGCGCCGGATGTCGTCTCCGGCCATGCGGCAGGCGTTCCCCCCCATCAGCGTGACGCGGGAGGAGTACGTCCCCAGACACAGCGGCGTGCGCTGGGTGTCCGACGTGACGATGCGCATGGCCTCGTAGGAGATCCCCATGGCCTCCGCCGCGACCTGCGCGAGCACGGTGCTCGAGCCCTGGCCGATGTCGGCCTCGCCGACGAACAGCGTGGCCGCCGTCCCGTCTTCCGCGACGCGGATCACGGCATTCGAGTGCGGGAACTTCGAGCGGTAGATCGGGTACCCGGCGCCGCTCACGAACCCACCGCCCCCCACACCGATTCCGCGGCCCGGCGGCAGGTTGCCGCGCTTCTCGTCCCAGCCGCTCCGCTCCCGCACGGCACGGAGACAAGCCTCGTACTCGCACGATCCCACGTCGAGACCGTTGACCGTGCGTGAGTTCGGCTGCATCGCGTTCCGGAGCCGAAGCTCGATGGGATCCAGCCCCAGGTCCCCGGCCAGCAGGTCGAGAACGCCCTCGAACGCGAAGCGTGGATGCGGACAGCCGTGCCCGCGCATCGCGCCGCACGCGGGGAGGTTGGTGTAGACGCGGTAGCCGTCGTACTTGAAGCTCGGCAGCCGGTAGAGCGTCGGAACCATCGCGCCGGCGTAGTAGACGGCGACGATGCCGAAGGAGGAGTACGCCCCGCCTTCGAGGACGGCTTCCTCCTGGACGGCCGTGATCGAGCCGTCCTTCTTCGCGCCGATCTTCATCTTGACGTACTGCTTGTGACGGCCGCGGCCGTGGCGCATCATCTCCTCGCGGGTGTAGCGCATCTTGACGGGCCGCCCGGTCTTCCGCGCCATGAACACGGAGCAGATCTCGAGCGGGTTGACCTCCGCCTTCCCTCCGAATCCTCCGCCGCAGTGCGTCATCACGACGCGGATCTGCCCCTCGGGGATCTCCAACAGGCGCCCGAGCTGGTGCTGGACGTAGTGCACGACCTGCGTGGACGTCCAGAGCGTGAGACGGTCGCCGTCTTCCCAGCGCGCGACGGCGCAGTGCGGCTCCATCGGGCTCTGGTACGTCCGGTTCCCGACGAAGGTCTCCTCGCGGACGACGTCGGCCTGGGCGAAGCCCTCCTCGACGTCCCCGAAGTCCCACTTCACGCGCGTGTTGACGTTGTTCTCGTAGCGTGGATCGTCGTGCAGACGCGGGGCGCCCTCCCGCATGGCCTCGAACGGATCGAAGACCGCGGGCAGCACCTCGTACTCGACGTCGATCAGCTCGAGAGCACGCAGGCAGGTCGCCTCGTCCACGGCCGCGACGGCGGCCACCTCGTCGCCGACGTAGCGGACCTTGTCCTTGGCCAGCACGTGCTCGTCGTAGCGGGCGGGGCTCACCCCGTAGCGGGTCTCCGGGACGTCCGCGCCAGTGAGCACGGCCTTGACGCCGGGTAGCGCCTCGGCCCTCGACGTGTCGATGCCCAGGATCCTGGCGTGCGCGTGGGGACTCGTGAGGATCTTCCCGTAGAGCATCCCCGGCAACGTGATGTCGTCCGTGAAGACGGCGCGCCCCGTGACCAGCTCGTGCGCGTCGATGCGCGGCACGGGCTTGCCGACGACTTCGCGCTCCTCGGACGCCTCGTGCACCGGCGCATCGCCGCAGTGGACGACGGCGTCGAGGATCTTCCGGTAGCCGGTACAGCGGCAGAGGTTCCCGCCCAGGGCCCGCGCCGCTTCCTCGCGGGTCGGCTTGGGATTGCCGGCGAGCAGGGCCGTGGCGCTCATGATCGCGCCGGGCGTGCAGAACCCGCACTGGATCGCGCCACGCTCTACGAACGAACGTTGCAGCGGCTGCAGGTGCTCCCCCTTCGACAGGCCCTCGATCGTCTCGACCCGGCAACCCTCCGCCTCGAGAGCCAGCACCAGGCACGCATTCACGGGCGCCTGGTCGAGGAGCACCGTGCAGGCGCCGCAGTCGCCCGTGCCGCACCCTTCCTTCGTCCCCGTGAGGCCCAGGTCGCGACGCAAGACGTCGAGCAGGGTGGCCTCGGGCCGCACGGCGACCTCGACCGGGTCGCCGTTGACGTGGAAGCTGACGATCTGCTTCATGACCGGGCCCTTTCACGCGCGGTGACGAGCGCGCGCGTCGCGAGCGCGCGTACGACGTCGCGGCGGTGCTCGGCCGAGCCGCGCACGTCGGAGATGGGCAGGGCCGCCGCCGTGGCCGCCGCCGCGGCCTCGCGGAGCGCGTCGTCGTCGGGGGCCCGGTCCAGGAGGAGGACCTCCACTTCGCGAACGAGAAGCGGCGTGGGCCCCACGGCGCCGAGGACGACGCGGGCGCCAAGGCAGACCTCGCCTGCGAGCCGCAGCACGGCGGCCACGCCCGCCACGGTGATGAAGCTCCCGGCCCGCAGCCCGAAGGCCTCGTAGCGCGCGCCTTCGCCCGGGATCCGCGCCGGCACGGAGATCTCGACGAGAACTTCACCGGGCCCGAGGGCCGTCTTCCGCGCGTCCACGAAGAAGTCCTCCAGCGCGAGATCGCGGGCGCCGTCCGGGCCGACGAGGCGGACGCGTGCCCCGAGGGCGATCAGCAGCGGCGGAAAGTCCGCGCAGGAGGTGGCGGTGCAGAGGTTCCCCCCCACGGTGGCGCGGTTCCGGATCTGGGGGCCCGCGAACACCTGGACGACCTCGATCAACTCTGGGCGGGCGCCCTGCAGGACCTCGGACGCAGCCAGCTCCGCCGGGGTCGTCAGCGCCCCGATCCGCAGTCCGTCCTCTTCGAGGCGAACGCCCCGAAGCTCCTCGAGGTCGCGAAGCGAGACGACGTGGCGCGCCTGCCCCGCGCCGCGCCTCAGGTCGACGAGGACGTCCGTGCCGCCGGCGAGCGGCAGTGCCTCCTCCCCCAGCTCGGCGAGCAGGGCGCAGGCTTCCCCGAGCGACGCCGGACGGTGATACGCCAGCCCATGCGGCATGCTTCGGCCCTCCCGCCACAATCTACCGCCCTCGGCACTCGGAGTCCCCGCCCTTTCCCGAGGAGTCCGCGGGGGCACGTAGGATCCAGCAGGGCCGGTGCACTGTGGCGCCCTGCGCGGGAGGTAGACCCCTGGACGACTCGAGCGCCG
>JAUXCH010000364.1 GCA_030618975.1 Planctomycetia bacterium | reverse complement strand
GAGTGTGCTGAAGGACCTGGCCCTCGGGCTCAGCATGGCGGAGGCGGCCGATCTCGTTCGTGCGGATCCGGACAACCCACGCTTCGTCTACATGGTCCACGAGCAGGTCACGCGGTGCCTGAACCCGCTGATCCTGCTCCTGTTGGCCGTGCCCTTCTGTCTCGGCCTCGGGCGCCGGTCGTCGCTTCCGGGCTCGGCGACCGCCTTGCTGGCGTCGTCGCTGGTGTACGCCTCCTCCTTCCTCTCCGTTCGCCTGGCGACGAGCGGGGACCTGAACCCGGTCATGATCGCGTGGATGCCGACCGTCGTCCTGGGCTCCGTCGGGCTGGCCCTCTGGTTGAGCATGCGGTCTTGAGAGCCCCGCCGTCTCCCGTTCGCCGACGCCGCTCCTCGGGGCACAATGCTCCCATGCGTCTGGAGCGCCAGTACCACGACCTGTCGCGTCCCATCCGGGAGTTCACCTTCGTCGTGGACGCGCCGGAGGAGGGGATGCGTCTCGATGCGCTGCTGCGCGCCCACTACCCCTGGAAGAGCCGGACGTACTACCAGCGCCTGGTCGCCCGCGGCGACGTGCGACTCGACGGGCAGCCCTCGAAGGCCTCGATCCGCGTCAAGCGGGGCATGCGCGTCGTCGTGAGGCAGCCGGTCGACCCCGCGGCTCCCGAGCGGGAGTCCGCCGACGACCTCGTCTTCCTCTACGAGGACGACGCCCTCGCCGCCATCGACAAGCCGAGCGGCATGACCGTTCACCCGTCGGGGCGGATCCGGCACGGCACCCTGATCATCAAGCTGCCCCCGCGCTACCGCAGCGACCACCAGGCCGCCGACATCGTGCCCCGCCTTGCCCACCGGCTCGACAAGGACACCAGCGGCATCGTGCTGATCGTGAAGAACCGCCGCGTCGACGCGATCGTCACGGAGCAGTTCACGCGCCGGGAGGTCGAGAAGACGTACCTCGCGCTGGTCCAGGGCGTCCCCCGCGAGGCGGAGGGCGTCGTGGACGCGCCGCTGAAGCGGGATCCCGAGGGCGGGACGCACCTCCACATGCACGTTCACCCCGCCGGGCAGTGCGCCGGGAGCCGGTGGCGGGTGCTGCAGGCGTTTCGCCGGCACGCGCTCGTGCAGTTGAACCCGCTTACGGGGCGGCAGCACCAGCTCCGCGTGCACATGGCGCACATCGGCCATCCCATCCTCTGCGACCATCTCTACGGCGACCTGCGGCCCCTGATGCGGCCCGACGCCGAAGACGCCGTGCTGCTCGAGCGCCTGGCGCTGCACGCCCACCGGTTGCGACTCGACCATCCGCTCACCGGCGAGCCGCTCGACTTCACGAGCCCGCTCCCCGACGACCTGCAGCAGGCCGTCGACGCGCTCGCGAAGGAGGGGGGGGCGTGATCCTCGGCCGAGCCCAGCGCGCGCGCATCCAGCAGATCGCCAGGGGACGCTCCGACGAACCGCTGCGCGTCCTCGAGGGAGCGAAGGCCGTGCGCGACGCCCTCGACGCGGGCGTCGTCGAGGAGCTCTGGCTCCGGCGCGACCTCGAGGACGCGCTGGGCGCGGACCTCGGCGGACGCGCCCTGCGAGGCGACGTGCCGGTGGGGGAGGGCGACGCCCGCGACTTCGAGCGCCTCGGCGGGACCGTCTCGCCACAGGGTGTGCTCGCCCTGGTCCGGGACACGGCGACCGGGCTCGACGACGTGCTCGACGCGGACGGTCCGTGGCTCTGGCTCGACGGCCTCCAGGACCCAGGCAACGTCGGGGCCGTGGTCCGCGTGGCGGCCGCCTTCGGCGTCGCGGGGCTGCTCGTCGGCGAGGGCACTGCCGACCCGCTCGGCCTGAAAGCGCTTCGCGCGTCCGCCGGCCTGGCTCTCGCGGTGCCCTTCGCGCGCGGCTCGGCGGCCGACATCGCCCGCGCGTGCGAGGCGCGCGGTCGCACGGTCTGGGCGCTCGAGACCGGCGGCGACGACGTGCTCGCGGTGGCCGAGACGCCACCCGGGCTCGTTCTCGCCGTGGGCGCCGAGGGCCCCGGCCTCTCGGACGCCGCGCGCCGCGCGGCCTCCCGGCTCGTGGGGATCCCCCTCGCCCCCCGCGTTGACTCGCTCAACGCCGCCGTCGCCGTCGGCATCGCGGCGGCGCACCTCTTTCGGAAGGCGCTCCGATGAGCGGACCGCTCGAAGCGCGCGTCGTCAGGCTGGACGCGAAGGGTTGCCTCGTCCATCTGGACGAGCCGCAAGACGACCTGTCCGGCGACGGCCGGGAGCTCTGGTGCGGCGTGCGAGGGCGCATCCACCTGCGCGACCGGCGCGGCCAGAAGTCGCCGGTCGTGGTCGGAGATCGCGTCCAGGTCGAGCGCACGCTCGAGGACCGCGGCGCCGTCGTCGGCATCCACCCGCGTACCAGCACGCTGTCGCGACCCGACCTTCGCAAGGGCCACATCGAGCACGTGATGGCGGCGAACGTCGACCAGGTCGTCGTCGTCTCCAGTGCGAACGAACCGGAGTTCACGCCGGGCCTCGTCGATCGCGTCCTGGCGGTCATCGAGTACAGCGACCTCGAGGCGGTGATCGTCGTGAACAAGATGGACCTGGTCGAGCGGCCGCCGTACGAGGTCGAGACCTACCGCGCGCTCGGCTACCCCGTGCTCTTGACCAGCGCCGAGGACGAGCGCGGTATCGAGGACCTCCGCGCACGGCTTCGGGGCCGGGTCAGCGTCGTCACCGGACACAGCGGCGTCGGAAAGTCCTCGCTCCTCAACGTCCTCGATCCGGACCTGGGCCTCGACGTGGGCCGGGTGAACGTGACGACACGCCGCGGGAGGCACACGACCACGGCCGCCCTGTGGATCCCCTTCGGCGAGGACGGCGCCGTCATCGACACGGCGGGCATCCGCGAGTTCGGGCTCTTCGGCATTCCCAAGCGCGACGTGCCCTGGCTCTTCCGCGACCTCGCGCAGGTCGCCCCCGGCTGCCACTACCCGGACTGCCTGCACCTCCACGAGCCGAAATGCGCCGTCGAGGAGGCCGTGGAGAGCGGCGAGGTCGCGGCGTTCCGCTACGACTCCTACCTCCGGATCCTGGAGAGCCTGGACGAGAACGTCACGCGCTGACGCCGAGATGGCGCCGCCCCTCGACCCGTAGTACCATATCAACACATCGGTATTACCCTCCAGGGGCTCGTCTTGCGCATCGTCACCGTGAAACTCCCCGACGACCTCGATCGGATCCTGGACCGGCTCGCCAGGCGTCAGGGCTCGAGTCGATCGGCCGTGATTCGCCAGGCGCTCGAGGCCTTCGCGGCCGAGCGAGGGTGGAGCGTCGGCGCTCTGGCTGCCGACCTCGCCGGCTCCCTCGAAGGGCCGCGCGACCTCTCCACGTCTTCCGAGCACATGACGGGCTACGGCGCGTGAGTCGGGTCCTTCTGGACACGGGTCCGCTCGTTGCGTTCCTGAACGGGAAGGACGCGCACCACCCTTGGGCTCGCGAGGTCCTGGACTGCCTCCCTCCGCCGCTGTGGACGTGCGAGGCGGTCCTCTCGGAGGCGTGTTTCCTCGTGCGGAAGCTCGAGGGTGGTCCCGGCGCCGTCCTCGAGCTCGTTCGGAGAGGCATCGTGAAGCCGACGTTTCGGCTCGATACCGAGACCGCTGCCGTGGGGCGCCTCCTCGAGAAGTTCGCAGACGTCCCCATGTCCCTGGCGGACGCGTGCCTCGTGCGCATGGCGGAACTCGATGGCGACTCGAAGGTGCTGACCCTGGACAGCGACTTCCGGATCTACCGGAAGAATCGGCGCCAGGTCGTTCCCGTGGTCATGCCTGCGGAGTAGGCGAGGCTACTGGACCAGCTCCGCGAACACCTTCGGCGCGTCGGCGGCGTCCAGGAGCGTGCCGTCCCGGTAGAAGAGGATCAGTTCGAAGGGCGGGTTCTCCCCGAGTGCCTCCTCGGCGATCTGATCGGGGTTGATCGTGAACCGTCCGAGCTCCTGCTCGGTGTTCCACGTGACGCCGGGATACACCTGGTAGGGGAGCTCCGAGCAGACGATCGTGCCGGTGGTCTCCACGTCGAAGTTGAAGTCGTAGTCCTTGCCGACCTGTTGGAAGCCGCGTACGAGCGAGGCCACCACCTCCTCGCGGCTCAGGTGGGTCGGCCGGAGCACGGCGAGGTCGTCCACGTTCGAGAACTGTCTGAGGGTGTTGAGCTCCACGCCGGAGCGCAGGGCCTCGAGCACGCAGGCGTGCGCCTTGATCTCCTTGCGGTAGGCGGCCAGTCTCTTGTCCTGCATGGCGTCCTGCTCCCAGACGCCGAGCGACTCGATTTCCTGCGCCGTGCCCATCCAGATGGCGGCGTGGCCGAAGTGGCCGGGGATGAAGAAGTCGGTCAGGCGAAACGGCGTCTTCTCCAGCAGGATGTCGAGTGGATGCAGCACGCTCCGCAGGTGCCTCAACACCTTCCTGTCCTTCCACAGCTTCCCCTTGCGCGTCTCGACCATGCCGATGCCGTTGCCGAAGGCTTCGCTCACCGCACTCACCGCGCCGTCGCCCAGACGAACCAGCCCGTCCAGGAACTTCTCCCTGCGGATCTTCATCTTCGTCGGAAGATTGGCGTCGAGCGCGTCGTCCCGGGCGTACCGGAAGGACACGGAGGACTCGATCGTCTTCCTGAGCAGCGACAGGGTCTCGCCCGGCGCCTCCTCCGTCTCCTCGAGCTCGATCCAGCGACCTACCAGGTGGTGGAGCCGCTCGCGATTCCCCTTCGCGTTGAGACGCTCGGTCAGCTCCCACAGGGCGTCCTCCTTGATCCCGTAGGTCCTGTCGGGCTCGTTGAGCAGGCGACGGAGGTGGTCGTCGTCGAGGATGCCCAGGGTCGAGAGGTAGTTGTCGTAGAGGGTGACGGCCGCCGCGGTCGACATCGCTACGCCGACGTGCAGGAGCGCGGGATCGATCTCGAGCCCGGCCAATCGGGATGCGTCCGCGGTCGCCAGGGGCTCGTAGCGGGCCGCCACCTCCCCGAGGCGATGCTCGATGCGCAGGTAGTTCCGCGATCCCATGCGCGCGCGGCGCAGCGCCCCAGGCGGGATCGGGCCCTTCCGCTCCGTCTGCTCGTAGTGCTCGAGGAACGCGTGGATCCCGCGCTGTGCCGCGTGGCTCAGCGTGACGAGCGGCTCGAGGTGCCTGGCCCCTACGTGCAGGTCCTTCGTCAGTCGTGCGTTGCGCTCCGCGGGCGAGAGCGCGAGGAAGCCCGCCTTGCCTGCGCCGGATTCCGTCATGGTTTCCTCCCGGTTCGGCACCGAGGATACCCGCGTCGTCCCGCGAGATCAGCCCACGAGGGCAAAGGGTTGCAGCGCGGACCCCGGCTGCGGACAAATGGAGTGATGGAAGCCACGAAAACCCCGAGCTCGACCCCGGAAGCGCTCCTCGAGCGCTGGCGCCGCCGTCGGGATCCGGAGGCCCTCGGGGCGCTCTTCGATGCGACCGCTCCCGCGCTGTTTCGCGTCGCCCTCGGCATCCTCGGCGACCCGAACCAGGCGGAAGACGCGCTCCAGGAGACGTTCCTCACCCTCCTCGAGAGCGCGGAGGGGCACGACGGGAGGCGTCCCGTGACGCCGTGGCTGATCGGCATCCTGCTCGAATGCAGACTTTTTCCATTTTGGAGTTGTCTGTTTACTATGGTCTATAGCTGGAAGTGGGGGACATCCGTGTTCTATGGACACATTCATCCATTGTTGTTTG